>CAZOWH010000237.1:0-1514 GCA_964583425.1 uncultured Lachnospiraceae bacterium | reverse complement strand
AGTGTCACCGATAGGTGACGGATGAGGAGAGCCGGCTATGCGGTGTGTATATTAGAAAATCTCCCGCCCTCGGTACAGCCGAGGGCGGGAGATTTTTAGACTACAGCACCCCTGCAAGGCGCAGCAGGAAGGAGGCAAGGAAAATAGATAGAGCAGAGAACAGCGTGGTAAACACCACAAACTGACCCGCCAGCGCCGCGTCACCCCGCATCTCCTGTGTCATCGGTACGCTGGAGACCGCCACAGGCGTGGCAAACAGCGCCACAAACGCCGCAAAATGCGCACCGTTAAAGGTATTGCGGAAAAAGAGGAACGCCACGCCAATGCCAATCAGGGGCACTGCCACCAAGCGCGCCAGTGTGCCAAACAGAATTTCGCGGCGCAGCTCCTTTACGGCAGAAAATTCAAACTGCATACCAAGCACCAGCAGCGCCAAGGGCGTTGCTACCTGGGCAAGATATTGCAAAACGGTGTAAATGGGGGTTACGTCGGTTAAGCGCCACGCGATATCGTGATTTACCAGCAGCGCGCGTATCAGCAGTGCCACAAGCCCTGCCACAATACTGATGATCAACGGGTTTTTGATAATATCGGTGAGGATCCTTTTAGGGCTTGGCTTTTTGCCGTCGGCGGAAAAGAGCGAAAGGGAAATGACTGCCAAAATGTTGTAAAGGGGGATCACCGCTGCCGAAAGCAGGCTGGCAATGATCAAGCCGCTATCCCCAAACAGCGACTCTGCAAGCGGCAGCCCCACCAACGCAAAATTGGAGCGGAAGGTTGCCTGCAGGCAGGGACCGCGCCGCTCGCGGTGGCGTGTCAGCAGGATCACAGCGGGAATGCCGAGCAAAAATACGCCCACGATCACTGCCAGCGCATAGCCGATATAGGTGAGGTCAATATCCCCGATCGCCTGAATGCGGTAGACGTTTAAAAACAAGCTCGCGGGCAAAAATACGCGAAACACCAGTCTGTTGGCGGTTTTGACAAAATCGGCGCCTGCAAAGCCGATACGCTTTAAAAGATAACCGATCACCATCAAAATAAAAATTGGCGCCACCGCCTCAGCGGCAAACAAAAATGAATCCCACATACCGTGTCTCCTCTTTAAATTTGTGATTACCACCATTATACATGATTTTTCGACAACTATAAAGGGGGGAACCCCAATATTTTCAAATTTTTTTCCTCAACCGTGGGTTTCATATGCCGGCAGAGGGGATATAACTGCTGCATATCATATGCGCGCACCGATAGGGTGATGTTCTTAGCGGGGAATTTACACTCCCCACAAAGTGCAAGCATCGCATTTGACTAGTCAAATACCACTGGGCTAAGCCCAAACCCATATACAGGCAGAAGGAGCAAACACGCAGAACGAAAGCCTTGTATGTCTGCTCTTTTTTGTTTGTTTAGCTTAGAGTTATGGGGCTCGATCCTCTCGCCGTTATGAATTTGCTACGCAAATGTTATGATATGATTGCCCATCTAACTTACAACTTGGCGTAGCCAATCAT
>CAZOWH010000236.1:0-1537 GCA_964583425.1 uncultured Lachnospiraceae bacterium | reverse complement strand
TCTGCGCCTTGCGGCAAAGAGCGGTGTGGATGTGCGGATCATCACACCGCACAAGTGGGATAAATGGCCCGTCCATATGACCACGCGCTCTTACTATCCCGAGCTCATTGACGCAGGGGTCAAGATCTATGAATACACCGACGGCTTTATGCATTCTAAAACCTTTGTATCGGATGACATTTCGGCAACTGTGGGTACGACGAATCTGGATTACAGAAGTCTTTACCTACATTTTGAGTGCGGGGTGTTGATGCAAGGGTGTGAAGCTGTTTTGCAGGTCAAAGAGGATTTTTTGCATACACTTGAGGCGTGCCATCCGATTTCAAAGGACATGTGTAAAAGGAACCTCATAACCAGAGTTGTGCAAGGTATTCTTCGCCTTTTTGCTCCGTTGATGTGACAGCCGGCCACAGAAGCGGCGCACGGAACGGCAATTTTCGTTCCTGACGTGACTGCGATCGTGACAGGAAAAGCTGCTCGCGATATCAGATAAATAACCTTAAAAAGGAGACATTCAAATGGAAACCAAAAAGACAATTCAAACAGCAGATGTGCGTTCGATCATCGCTGCATGCATTACACTGGTGATCGGCGTGCTGTTCACCTGCTCGCTATCCTTCGGCATACGGGGGCTCAGCTGGTTGATCGGCATATCCCTTTGTGTGGCGGGGGTAGTGTACATTTTAAATTCCCTCACGCAGAGAAAGGCATTGCTCACGGGAGAGGGCATACTGGGTGCAGGCGTGCTGACCTTTGGCATCATGTTCATTATGCGCCAAATGGCAAGCATTATTGTGGATTTTATTCCTTTCCTTATGATCATGGTCGGTGCTGCGATATTCATTGACGCTTTCCTTGCCAAGCTTGTAAGAAAAGAGGAGAATGTTGTCAAATTTATTTGCGGTCTTGCCATGGGCGCTGTAGTCACAGCCCTCGGCTTCTGCCTCAAATTCATCCACGGTTGGGCAGACAAGGCTGCTATGGTGCTTGGTGTAATAATGATCGTTTATGCCGTTTATGTGTTGTTATCCGCATTCATAGTAAAAAAGAACATAGAAAAATAAAGCTATATCCTAAAAAAAGCAACCGTACACGGAAATACTCCGTGTACGGTTCTTTACTTATAACACTAAAAATGTGCAGGTGCCGGGAGCCAATTGAATACATCCGGCTTTTTCGCTCCTGCCGATCATATTGGGCAAGGTGTCATTTTCGCTTAAGATGAGTGGGCGATCGTTCAGGTACATGATCGAGCTGCGCATACTGTTGCCACCGGAGAGCGTGTAACGCACCGCATCCTGCGGCAGCTCTACCGCTGTGGTATCGGTCAGGGAATTGTTGATGATCAGATAGACAACGCCTTCCTTACCGTCCCTGCGGGAATGGCAATACATATGAGCCCCCTCGATCGCGGGATCTTGGCAATTGTAGACCGTTGTTCCCATGAGCTTGTTCCAAAGCAGAACAGCAAAGTAGTTAGGGCGAGGTGCAAAGCTGCCGTGCTGCAGAAATCCGTAATCGGAGGATGCCAAAGTGT
>CAZOWH010000235.1:0-1571 GCA_964583425.1 uncultured Lachnospiraceae bacterium | reverse complement strand
GTGCCCCGCGTGCGGAGAGCTCTTTTCAGCCATAGGTCAAGGCTCCTTTCACAAAAAGGATATACTTATTTCAGTATAACACAAGCCTGATAAAAAATCTACATTTTTTGCATAAAAATGTAAAGCTCGACAAAAAAATCACCCGTGTCTTCTACTTTGAAGAAGGCACGGGCCGATCCTCAGTCAAGGGCGGTATCCACCGCAAGGCTCTTGCAATATTTGCAAAATTCCCGCAGCTCCTTGGTGTAGTCTCCCTCAATTTCGGCAAAATGATGAATGTAAGGACCCTCCAGCAGGCGATCCTCTACCCGTTGCAGGTCGTCAAACTCCGCCCAAAGGTAGGTGCCGTGCGTTTCGGGGCCGCTTGTGCTGTGACAAAGCAGGGGCAAAAGCATATATTTGCCGCTTTCCTGATCGATACGCGCAATGGTATAGGTGCCGTCCTTCACGCGGAACCATTCGCGCTGATTGACCAGCTTTGCCTCGCAGTCGGATGCCTTGCAGGAAAGCGGGAAGGGACCGCAATGCCAAAGCAGCTCGGCGTTTTTGTTTTCGGGATGGCGCACAGTAAATTCCCCAAGGAAGGGGCGTTTTGCTCCAAGCGCCGCAGATTCAAGCAGCACCATTGTGAGGGCACAATGCATATCGCTCTCGCAGGCAACGATATAGCCCATATCATTTAGAATACCGTAGACCGCGCAGGGGGCAAGCCCGTCAAAGAGCTGCGGTGTGGCGGTCCAGCATTCGGAGAACATCACGTCAAGCCCGTATTCCTCAAACAGCTGCTTATATACTACGGTAAGCGTTGCCATGCGGCGCGTGTAGGTAGGGGTAAGGTCATCCATCTTATAGCTCTTGCAAATGTACGCCTCGATCTCATCGATCTCGGCGGCGGCGCTTTTTTCCGCCTCATGAAATTTTTGCTGTAGCGTGGCAAGGTTGATGGCGGTTATCCGCACGCCAAAGCGCTCCATCAGCTCGCCCTCGTTCCAAATGACCGAGTAAAAGGGAGTGGGGCGCACGCCAACCTGTCCGATGCGCAGATCTTTGAAGCGTTTCACCATACACGCCACGCGTATAAAGCTGTCAAGCCCGCTTTTGAATTCCTCCGAGTCCACGCGGCAGGAGGGCAGATGCGAGAAGGGGATGTGATAGCGCTGCAGCTGACGGGAAACGCCGAAAAGCCCGCACTGAGAGTCGGTGGGACGCATGCCGTGCTCGTAATACTCGTCGTCAAGGGGTGCCCACAAGAGGAGCGGTACGCCAAGCGCCTTGGCGATCTCGGCGGTCTCCTGCTCGTTGCCGAAGTTGCAGTTGATCATCAAAACGGCATCCACGCCCTCGGCACGGAAGCGTGCCACCGCATCGGCAGCGGAGCGCTCGTCAAAAATGAGGTCGTTGCAGCCAAGCCCCTTGGTATCCACAAAGCTGACATGTGCGCTTTCAAAACTTTTTTCAATATAATCCACAAAACGGTGTCCGCGCTCCTCGGCGGAGACCCAGGTAAGAAAGGTTTTTGCGGGGCGGTTGGTGGTGTTTCGGCGCATGGGTAAAAGCCCCAGCTTAATGTG
>CAZOWH010000234.1:0-1597 GCA_964583425.1 uncultured Lachnospiraceae bacterium | reverse complement strand
AAATACGACAAAAGGCTCAGAACTTTCGTCCTGAACCCTTTGTCAGTGATCTGAGAACATTTGTCTACCGACAAATGTTCTGTTTTTGTTTATCCAAGCCGCAGGCTTGGCATATCATCCGCCGTAAGGCGATATATCATCACGCGCCGGCGTGCATCCTCCTGCGACTTGATGATATACAAGGCTTTGCCTTGATTTTTTGCTAACGCGTGATAGCTCCATTCATTGACACGGAAGCTGATTTATGATATAATAAATAAAATAGATGGCGCTTTATTCAAGCTCCGCATCACATCATCACGAGGTACCTATGAATCTTTGCGATCAAAAAACGGTAAAAAATATTATGACGGCGTTCGGGCTGCATTTCCGCAAGGAATTTGGGCAGAACTTTCTCACCAATAAAATGGTGGTGGAGGATATTGCCGACAGCTGCACCGACACGGCAGAGGGCACAATTCTTGAGATCGGCCCCGGGATCGGGACACTGACGCGCGAGCTATGCGCGCGGCACCGCGAGGTGGTGGCGCTTGAGATCGACAAAAGCCTGATTCCCGCGCTTGGCTACACCTTGAACGATTTCGAAAACGTAACCGTTGTAAATGAGGACGTGATGAAGGCGGATCTTGCGGCGTTGCTTGCCCCCTATTTTGAAAAGGGTCCCGTTTCGGTTTGCGCAAATCTCCCCTACTACATCACCACCCCCATTCTCATGAAGCTGCTGGAAAGCGGGCTTCCCTTCCGCTACATCACCATCATGATCCAATCCGAGGTTGCCGACCGCTTGGTTGCAAGGGCGGGCAGCAATGCCTATGGCGCGATCACGGCGGTGCTCAACTACTACGGCACGGCAGAGCGCCTGTTTACCGTATCGGCGGGGCATTTTATGCCACCCCCGAAGGTGAATTCTGCCGTAGTGCGCATCAAGCTGCACGAGGTAAAGCCCTATTTGCCCAAGGACGAGAAAATATTTTTCCGCACCATCCGTGCGGCGTTTGAGCAGCGCCGCAAGACCCTGCCCAATGCGCTTTCGGCAGGCTTTCCCGAGCTGCCGAAGGAGACCCTTACCGCCCTTATTGAAGAGGCGGGGCACCGCCCCGATATTCGCGGCGAGCGCCTTTCCACCGCCGAGTTTTTAACGCTTGCAGATCTTATCACCGAGGCGCTGAGGCAATCATGACAAAAAGCCTTTCCCAAATTTTTTGGGAAAGGCTTTTTGTGTACACGGTGCGTATTGTTCGTGCCGCATCGGGGATCTCGGACAGTCGGGGACGCCTGTCCCTACAGGGCGAGTGCGTACATCGTGCGCATTGTTTGCATTTTTTGTAGGGACCGACGTCCTCGGCGGTCCGTTTGTTCGCACCGTATCGCGAATGCGGGGCATCGTGGGCGCTGCCCCCTACCGAGAATGTGCATACACCATGCACAATATTTGCACAAACACCGTAGGGGAGGCGTTTCGCCTCCCGTGCTCGCATATCACAAACGGGAGGAGCAAGCCCCGCTACTCCGCATTGCGGATGCAGGGCGGCGGGAGCAAGCCCCCGCTACTCCGCGTAGCGGATGTAGACGTGCTCGGCGTAGCCGAGGACAACGC
>CAZOWH010000233.1:0-1603 GCA_964583425.1 uncultured Lachnospiraceae bacterium | reverse complement strand
ATGCCATCAAGTATTTGCGCCAGCGTGAGCTGGTGCACTACCAGCGCTTCGGTGACGCCCTGCGCATTGCACAGGATAATCTTGACAGCAAAAACTTTTACGCCTTTAATCCGTCCTTTGACAAATAAAAAGGGTGCCTCAAATACGTTTCGTATTTGAGGCACTCTCCTCGTTATTTTTTAATGGGATGTCCCTTGATCCATTCCTCAAGGATATTTGCTGCAATGCCGACCAGCTCGACGCAGGGACGTTTTTTATAATATGCCTCGGTGCGGTCAGAGGGTGTGCTTGTGGTATCCTTGCCCTCAGCGCCTAAGAGATCACGGCAGATGATGCTACCGCCTGCCCGCTCGCGAAATATGGCACAGAGCTCTTGTACCACCTCGTAATGTGTTGCCTTGGCTGTCTTGTTGTCCGTGTCGTCATAGCCGTAGAGTGCACCCGCAACCAAGCACATGCCGGAGACTGCACCGCACACCTCACGCTGACGTGCGAGACCGCCGCCGAACGGTGCGGCGAGCCGCAGAGCCGTTTTTTGATCAAAGCCTGTAATATCGCAAAAAGCGAGAAATACCGCTTGTGCGCAGTTGTATCCCTCCTTAAAATATGCCATTGCTTGTTCCGATTTTTTCATAGCTGCCTCCGTTTTGATATTTTATGTGGTCTTTATATATTATGTATTGTAGCACAAATGCGCTTGGCGCGCAAGAGGAAACGATAATTGTTTTAGACTTTCTTGACAGCGTGCTGTCGGTATGCTACAATAAGGATGTTGTTTTGTGTTTATTTTAAGAAATGAGGTGCTCCTTGATGTCTACTTCTCCTCTGATGCTCAATGTGATCGATCATTACGATGTGCAAATGCTTTGTGTCAAGCTCCGCGATTTGTATATTTCCAAGGGCTTTCAGGTTACCATGGCGCCTGTGGGCTTCAATATGTTCCGCCTGCAGCTTGAAAAGGATTGCGGCGGTCTTAACACCCTGCTTGGTCTTGGCAAGGGTATTGCTGTAACCCTCAGCCTGCAGGGCAATTGCCTGATGGTAAATTACAGTGATGCAGAGTGGACCTCCAAGGTGGTAGGCTTGGTGGTCGGCTGGTTTTTGTGTCTGGTGCCCTTTATTACCGCACTGGTCGGTTGTGTAGGGCAGAGCAATTTGCCCGGTGAGATCAACAATGATATCATGATGCTGGTCAATACGGTGGGACCCGTGCCCAATACGCAAATGTAAAAGAGAAAACGTCACGGCAACAGCGTGATGCTCCGGCGGAGCACTCACGCAGTCAAATCCGTCAGCAACGGGGGGAGCCACTATGGTGGTGAAATCGCTTGCGCGATGAAATCCCGCATCGCAGAGTGTTAAGATGGACAGATTTGATTCATCTGAACGAAGTAAAGGTTTCATAGGAACAAAAAAGAACAGACAAATAGGGGCGTACTCTAAAGGACAGTTTTGCAGATCGAACAGAATATGTTGCCTACCGACAGGAAAAGGACAGAGAAAGCAAGTGCAATCTCTGTCCTCTTTTCTTTGTAAGCACTGCTTCTGTGTTCACAGAAGCTATTTTTAGTTATGAGCTATAAGGCTCGCTTACGCGCACCGT
>CAZOWH010000232.1:0-1639 GCA_964583425.1 uncultured Lachnospiraceae bacterium | reverse complement strand
CGATCGAAGCGAGCGTCGACGTGCTCGGCGAAGCCGAGGACAATGCCCCCTACCGGATGGGTGCATACACAGTGCGCGGTGTTTGCACCCTCATTGTCATCCTGAGGGTTTCAAGAAAGAAACCCGAATGGATCTCGACCGAGGCAAGAAGCCGAGGGCGCGGTTTGTTTGCACATTGCCCCTCTCGCCCGCCCGAGATCCTAACGCCACAGGCATTGCCCTACGGGTTCGACTGCGCTCAGGATGACACGGGCGAGTTGGCTTTGCAGATTTTTGGTTTTCGTCGCACAAAAAAAGCCGACAAAAAACATTTACCATATTTATTTTTGCGCGCGGCTCTGTTATAATGGTATCAATGGGCGTGTGCCCTGCCCCCGCCGGGGAAATTTCACAAGGTAAGGAGAGACCATGGAACAGGATCGTATGCCACAGGCAAACGGAATTTATCCGCTATCGGTAACCTACGGTGCTATCGGCAAGCCGACCTCGGGTCTTTACTGCCCCAAGGAATTTAAAATTGCCGTGGTGACCGACGGCACAGGCACGCTGCAGATCGCCGAAAGCGAGCTGCCCTGCCGCGCAGGTGATATTTTTATCATCTACCCCGATATTTTACACGGCTTTACTGCCGAGGGCACCATGACGGTGCGCAGCCTTTCCTTTGACCCCGCAGAGTGGCTCACGGGGGAGGCGGCAAATTACAGCTCACCTCGCTTTTGCTACGGCGTGTTCAGCGACGGCACAGCCATTGCCTATGCGGTGCTGACCGAGCGCGTACAGCAGCGCGTAGAGCTGCTGCTCGATGCCATTTCCGCCGAAGCCGAGGAGGCACAAGAGGAGTGGCAGGATGCGATCAGATCACATCTCGCGCTTTTGCTCATTGAGGTGGGCAGATACGTGAAAAGCGCGATCAAAAGCAACCCCCCCGCCATCCCGCAAAAGGAGTGGAGCGTGGTAAACGCCGCGCTCGGGGAGATGGAGAAAAGCTACACCGACAGCGCGCTGACGCTGGAAACGATCGCCGACCGCCTGTTTATCAGCCGCTCGTATCTCAGCGGTCTTATCAAGCAGCTGACGGGAGAGAGCTTTTCCGACCATTTGCGCCGTCTGCGCCTTGACAAGGCTTGCCTTTTGCTTTGCGAAACGGGCATGAACGTGGCACAGATCATGCAGGCGTGCGGTCTGCGCGACACCCCCTCGTTTTACAAAAATTTTAACACGTATACCAATATGACACCGCATCAATACAGAACGGTGCATACCAAGGATATAGAAAAAAGAAAAAAAGGAGAACGTATCATGAGCATTTTTAACGACATTTCCGAGAACCTGCAAAAGGGCAAGGCGAAAATCGTAAAGGAGCTGGTTGGCCAGGCACTTGAGGAGGGCTGCGCACCTGCCGACATCCTGCAGGAGGGTCTGCTTTCCGGCATGGCGATCGTTGGCGAGAAGTTTAAGAACAACGAGATCTACGTACCCGAGGTTCTGGTTGCGGCACGCGCCATGAACATGGGCGCACAGGTTTTAAAGCCCCACCTCGCCGCTGAGGGTGTGGTTGCCAAGGGCAAGGTTTGCATCGGCACGGTTCAGGGCGACCTGCACGACATTGGCAAGAACCTTGTAAAGATGATGATGGAGG
>CAZOWH010000231.1:0-1642 GCA_964583425.1 uncultured Lachnospiraceae bacterium | reverse complement strand
TCCAGATACGGGGGTTGCGGATGATATTGGGCATTTGCAGCATGCTGGTGCCAAGTCCCTGTGAAACAAGACCGCCCCAGCGGTTCTCCTTAAAGCTCATGATGGCAAAGCCAACCATTTGTGCACAGCAGCCGGCAACGGCTGCACCACCTGCAAGCGCCACGCCCTGGATCTGGTCGGGGGTCATGGTGCCCCCGGCAAGCGCAGCAGCGCCCGAAAGGCCGATGGCGGCGCAAATGGCAGCAGAGCTGATGGGAAGTGTCAGTGCCACGCCGACCACAACCGAAATGATAAGACCCATCAGGAAGGGCTGGAGATAGGTTGCCCAGCCGATGAATTTACCCACAAGACCAACCAGCGTGCCGATATGCGGGGCAATGAGAATGGAGAGCACCCCACCCACAAAAACGGTAACAAAGGGGGTAACAAGAATATCTATCTTGGTCTCCTTGGAGACTGCCTTGCCGCATTCGATCGCTACCACGGCAATAAGGAGCACGGCAAGCGGACCGCCTGCGCCGCCTTGGCTGTTTGCGGCGAGACCAACGAGTGCTGCGGAATACATGACAAGGGGCGGTGCCTTCAGGGCAAAGGCAATGGCAACCGCCATGGCGGGTCCTGCCGCCTGCGCGCCGTAGCTGCCGATCGTTTTGAAAAAGGAAAGAAAGGGAATAAGACCGATGGCATTAAAGATGGTGGCAATGAGAAGCGAGCCGAAAAGACCGAGTGCCATGGCGCCGAGCGCATCAATGCCGTAGCGCTTTGCCGAAAAGACGATATCCTTGCGGGCGAGAAAACGCAAAAACGCATTTTTTTCTTGTGACGGATTGGTTTGCTGATCGTTATTCATGAAAGGTCTCCTTTCTTTTTGTAAAAGTTGGCTTCGATCTTATCAAAAATGGGGGAAGCGGCAAAAGCGGAGTTCTCCTTTGACATCGTCGATGTTAAAAGCTGTGTGTAGGAGGTATCCGAGAAGATCAAATGCTCAATAAGAGAGATCTCAAGCAGGGAAAGTGATTCCTTTAGATGCTGCGTTACCTTCATATCGTCACTTGAGGGCACGGCAAGTCCGCCGGGGTGATTGTGTGCGATAATAACCCCTGTCGCGCGCTTGGTGTAGGCACGCTCGGCAATGTTACGCACCGAAAGGGAGATGCTTGATACCGAGCCGTCGCCCACGGGAAAGCAATCAAGCGGGCGCATGCTGTTATCAAGCAGCAGGGCATAGGCAAGCTCCTTTGTGGCGCCAATAAAGCGGCGTGCGAGAAATTTTGCCGCCTTATCGGGCGTGTCTATGATATTGTCCTTAGGCTTAAACGAAAACTTTTGCGTGGCATAGCGGCGTGCCGTCTCTCCCAAAAGTGTAAAAAGGACGGTGCTGCTCTCGCCGATTCCCCATACGGCTTCCAATCTTGCGGGATCGGCATCGAGAATCCCCTCGATCGAGCCGAATGCCTCGATCAGTGCGTGGGCGATCTCATTTGTATCCCCACGTGCGTTGGTATAATATAGCAGCATCTCAAGAATTTCATGCTCGGCAAACGAGGCAGGTGAGGTTTCCATCAGACGCTGCCGCATGCGTGCCCTGTGCCCCGCGTGCGGAGAGCTCTTTTCAGCCATAGGTCAAGGCTCCTTTCACAAA
>CAZOWH010000230.1:0-1845 GCA_964583425.1 uncultured Lachnospiraceae bacterium | reverse complement strand
CCACAACAAGATCCTCGCTGTGTACGGTGATCTGCTTACCGTCACGAATGACCTTACAGGTAGCGGCGGCAATTTCCTGCAGTGCTTCTATTGCTTTTTCTGCTTTGCTTTCCTGGAACACGCCGAGAATTGCGTTGATAAGCACCACTGCCATGATGATGACAACGTCGGCAGGGAACTCCCAGTGACCTTGGCTGATGCCGTTGTAGATCTCAACGCCCGCGGAGATGACAGCGGCAACGATGAGGATGATGGTCATGGGCTCGGCAAGCTGCTTGAGGAAGCGGGCGATCAGGCTCTCCTTCTTGCCCTCGGCAAGCTTGTTTTTGCCGTTCCTTTCAAGGCGTGCGGCAGCTTCGGCAGAGGTAAGACCCTGCTCGCTTGTTTCCACCGCACCAAGAACGACGTCGGTTTCTTCGAGATAATGTTTCATATTGCTCCTTTCCTGCCCGTTTTTGGGCAAAATCCGCGAGATAGCAAAAAAGACCCACGGGGCGGCGCTTTGCGGGGCTGCCCCGTGAGTCTTGTCGATGAAGATAAGCCAAGCCTTGCGGCTTGTGTTGTTGACTTATCACACAATTGCTTGTGTCAACTACTCCCCCACGGAAATACGAAGGGATTATAGCACATAAATTTTCGTTTGTCAAGTAGTTTTGTAAAATATCCCTTACTCTTTCTTAACTTGACTTTTATACACGCGGGTGATAAACTAAAAAAGGAAGAAAACAAGCAGGAGAGGGAACATGATCTTTCGAAAAATTGAGGAGAGGGACGTTGCCGCCTATATCGAAATGGCAACCGATTTTTACAGCTCGCCGGCGGTATTGCACAGTATTCCCCAAAAGCATATCGAGGATACCGCCAAAACGGTACTCTGCGGCACCCCCTTTGCCGATATTTATGTATTTGAGGAGGCGGGGTGCCTTGTCGGCTACGGTCTGCTGGCGCTGACACACTCGCAGGAGGCGGGCGGCACGGTCTGCTGGCTGGAGGAGATCTACACAAAGCCCGCGGTGCGCGGCAAGGGTGTTGGTGGCGCTTTTATTGAATTTATCAAGGAAAATGTGCCCGCCGCACGCTACCGCCTTGAGGTGGAGCCCGACAACATGCGGGTAAAAGCCCTTTACCGCCGCCACGGGTTTTCGGAAATGGGCTATGAGAGCTATGTGCTGGAAAATAACGGAGAGAAAAAATGAAACACATTCTTGTGGTAGACGATGATATTCACATCGGCAATATGGTAGAGGAGCTTCTCACGCGAGAGGGGTATCACGTCAGTCGCGCGTATTCGGGCACCGAGGCGCTCCTCTCGCTGGGGGAGAAAAAGCCCGATCTTGTGCTCCTTGACCTGATGCTCCCGGGGCTTTCGGGCGAGGCGGTTTTGCCGCGGATCGGCAATATCCCCGTGATCGTGGTGAGCGCCAAGGCGGATGTTGATCATAAGGTGGAGCTGTTGCTCGGCGGCGCGGCGGATTATATCACCAAGCCCTTTGATACCAAGGAGCTGCTTGCGCGCATTGCCGTGGCACTGCGTGGGAGCGCCGCGGGCGGCACCGACCTCGCATATGGCAGTATTCTGCTGGATACCGCTGCGCATGCCGTAACGGTTGCGGGCGCGCCCTTGCGGCTGACGCGCACCGAATATGCCATTTTAAAGCTGCTGATGCAAAACCCACGTCAGGTGATCACAAAATCGGCGCTGCTTGACCGCATCGCCGCCGATACGCCCGATTGCACCGAAAGCTCGCTGAAGATACACATCAGCAACCTGCGCCGTAAGCTGCGCGAGGCAGGTGCCGACGACCCCATCGAGGCTGTCTGGGGCATCGGCTTTAAAATGAAGGG
>CAZOWH010000229.1:0-1901 GCA_964583425.1 uncultured Lachnospiraceae bacterium | reverse complement strand
GCTTTGCGTGCTTGCGGGCACGCGCAGCTTTGAGGATGCATTTGTGGCGCTTGCCACCGAAAAAAACAACACCGTTCGGGGGGATATGTCATGAAAGCACGTTTGCTTGCCGGGAGAAGCTTTAAGGAGATCCTGCGCGATCCCTTAAGCTTTGTATTTTGCCTTGGGTTCCCCGCCCTCCTGCTCATTGCCTTTCGCCTCATCAATTATTATGTGGGCAGCAATTGGATGACCCTTTCCGACCTCATACCGGGCGTTTCGGTTTTTTCTCTCTCCTTTATTATGCTGTATATGACCCTGTTGGTATCCAAGGACCGCGCCACAGCCTTTCTTACGCGCCTTTACACCGCCCCCGTGCACGCCGTGGATTTTATTGTCGGCTACGCATTGCCCGGGATCGTGCTCGGCGTGCTGCAATCGCTCATTACCTACCTCGCAGGGCTGATCATTTCACTGATGCCAAATGGCAGCTTTACTGCAAAAGGGGTGGAAACGGTATCAAAAAGCGTAGATTACACCGCAATGCCTCCCATCACGGTCGAGGGCGCCGAGCTCCTGCCGTTTGGCGGTATTTTCACCGCCACATTGGCAGCACTCCCCGCCGTTTTCCTGTTCGTCTCTCTCGGCATCATCTTCGGTACGGTCTTAAACGAAAAGGCTGCGCCCGGCATCTCCTCGGCAATCATTACCGCATCGGGGTTGCTTGGCGGCGCATGGATGCCACTCTCCGACATGGGCGGCTTTGAGAGCTTTTGCCGTTTTCTCCCCTTCTACCCCGCCACCACTCTGGCACGCACAGCCTTTATGCTACATGCACCTACCGCGAGCGGCTTTTGGCTGCCGCTTGCCACCGTCACGCTTTGGTGCGCCGCAGTCTTCGCCGCCGCAGTGCTGCTCTTTTTGCGCAGCATGCGAGGCGGTAAATGATATAATAACACGCCCGCTGCGCCAAAAACCGCGCAACGGGCGTGTTATTTTTTAACATTTTAGTTCTTCAAGCTATGAATGGGCGCGGGAATTCTGCCACCGCGAGAAATAAATTTTGCGGGGGAATAGGTGCGCAAGGGCATAATGGGTGCCGTACCAAGCAAGCCGCCAAAGGAAACGCTGTCGCCCACGCCCTTGCCGTATGCGGGAATGAGGCGCACAGCGGTGGTTTTGGTATTTGCCACGCCGATCGAGATCTCATCGGCAATAATGCCGCAGATCACATCCTCGGTGGTATCACCGGGCACGGCGATCATATCAAGACCCACCGAGCAAACGGCGGTCATTGCCTCAAGCTTTTCAATCGAGAGTGCACCGCGCTCCACAGCCGCGATCATGCCTTCATCCTCGGAAACGGGGATAAAAGCGCCCGAAAGCCCACCCACATGGGAGGATGCCATTACGCCGCCCTTCTTTACGGCGTCATTCAGCATCGCAAGCGCCGCGGTGGTGCCGTGTGCGCCGCAGGTCTCAAGACCCATTTCCTCCAAAATTCTTGCAACCGAGTCGCCAATGGCGGGCGTGGGCGCAAGCGAAAGATCAATGATACCAAAGGGTGCATCCAGCCGTTTTGCCGCCTCGCTTGCCACCAGCTGCCCGACGCGCGTGATCTTAAACGCGGTTGTCTTGATCACATCGGCAAGCCTTGAAAGGTCGCAATCTCCCGCGCGGCGAATGGCGGCAGCAACCACACCGGGGCCCGAAACGCCCACGTTGATCACGCGGTCAGGCTCGCCCACACCGTGAAAGGCACCCGCCATAAAGGGGTTATCCTCGGGGACGTTCGCGAAAACGACCAGCTTTGCACAGCCGATCGAGTTGTTGTCACGCGTGAGATACGCGGCACGCTTGATGGTGCTGCCCATCAGGCGAATGGCATCCATATTGATGCCTGCCTTGGTGCTTGCCACGTT
>CAZOWH010000228.1:0-1933 GCA_964583425.1 uncultured Lachnospiraceae bacterium | reverse complement strand
TGAATTTATAAGGAAAGAAGAGCAGTATGTCAAACAAATATCTTGCCGCACTTGATGTTGGCGGCACTAAGGCTGAGGCGATATTGTTTCGCGAAACGGGCGAGGTTGTGGCACGTGTGGTAGATCCCGCGGGCACGCCCTTTGAAAACGGTGTTGAAAAAACGCTTGCCAACTGCAAGGGGACGCTTGATAAGCTTCTTGCAAAGGCAGATGGCACGGTTGTTGCGCTCTATGCCGCCATTGCCTCGGTGCAATATTATGAAAAAGAGTTTGATGACTTTTTTAAAGCCAATTTCAATATCGAAAAAATGCGCATTGAGGGCGATGGCTATTGCCTGATTTCGGGGATGCTTGGTCACCGTGACGGTGCAAGCCTCATTTGCGGCACGGGCTCGGCACTTTACATTCGCCGCGGTAAGCTGCAAAAGCACCTCGGCGGCGGTGGACACCTTATTGACAGCTGTGGTAGCGGCTTTACGCTTGGCAGATATGCCATTCAAGCGGCACTGCGCGCACATGACGGCAGCGCGGAAAAAACCCTGCTGACCGACCTCCTTGATGCAGCTGCGGGAACCGAAATGTGGTGCAATTTGGTTGAGATCTATCAAAAGGGGCGGCCTTACGTTGCCTCCTTTGCGCATACCGTATTTGAGGCGCGCCGCCGCGGCGACCTTGTGGCACGCAACATTTTTAACACCTGCGCGGCGGATCTGGCAAACGTGGTGTGGTCGGCAAGAGGGGAGCTTGGCGGTCCGTTTGACCTTGTACTCAACGGCGGTATCTTTGTCAATTTCCCCGAATATGCCGAGGCAGTACGCGCACTCTCTCCCACTGACGTGAACGTGATCTTCTCCGACGTGCCCCCGATCTTTGGCGGCGCGGTGGAGGCACTGTACGATGCGGGCATTGTGGCAGACGAAGCATTTCGGCAAAATTTTTTGGCATCGTACCCGAAAAACGCATAACGTATCTAAAAAAGCAGTCGGCTCAAACGCATTTTGCGTTTGAGCCGACTTTTTTTATGTTAGGTCTATGATACGGCCGTCGTAGGATATGAGATAGCCGTCGTCCTTTACCATGTTCTCGAGGTCCTCGTACATGGAGCGCCCGCCGTGAGCAAAGTGATTGATGCAGTGCAGCGTGTCGGCAGTAGCCACGCCGTCCGCTGTGAGTCTTGCCACGATCCTGCGAATGTTGTCAATTCCCATGTGCGTGCCCTCATCATTGACGTAGCGCTCTACGTATGCGCAGTCATAGGTTGCCATATCCAGCTTGATCCCTTGCTCGGCCAGGTACGTGAAGATTTCCTCGTAAAAATAGCCGGTATCATGTGCGTATAAGATCGTTTTTTCTCCGCGGATCAGGTAGATCACGGCCTCGTCACCGGGGGCATGTCTGGCGGGCAGTGCCGTCACCTCATACGCGCCGATGCGGAAGGTCTCAAAGGGAGAAATTTGGTGCAGTGCGACGTATGCGGGATCGAGCGGTTCAGCAGAAAGCTTTTCCCAGGCGCCCTTTGCGCAATATACATGCAGGATATCGACCGCCAAGTCTTTGGAACGAACGGGCGCACGACACAAAAGATCCTTCACGTACAAATGGTCGCTATGCGAGTGTGTGATGAGCAGGTATTTGATCTTGTGCCCCTCAATGCCGTGTTGGTGAAAATGATATAGGGTATCGGCGGGGAAATCAAGCAAAAGATCGTCATTGATGAGTGCCTGTGTGCGTGTTCTCATGTTTTTTCCACCGAGTCTTCGGGCGGTCTCACAGCGCGGGCAATTGCAAAAAACGGCGGGAATACCCTCACACGAAGAGGTCCCGAGATAGGTGAATTTCATGGCAGCAGCCTCCTTTACAGCTTAAAGCAATTCCCTAAAATCGTAAATATAGCGGTCGGTGGCGGCTTTCATTTCCTCCACGTATTCCTTGG
>CAZOWH010000227.1:0-1939 GCA_964583425.1 uncultured Lachnospiraceae bacterium | reverse complement strand
CGTGCGGCATTTGGCATGGAGCAGCCGAGCACGACCGCGCTTGACGCGGCGCTGCCTATGCGCCCCCCGATGATGTGTGCAGGCTGCCCGCACCGCGGCATTTACTACACGCTTGCGAAAAACAAGGTAACGGTGATCGGTGATATCGGCTGCTACACGCTTGGCGCACAGCCCCCCCTCTCGGCGGTGGACAGCACCCTTTGCATGGGTGCCTCGGTCTCGGGTGTGCACGGCTTTAACCTTGCACAGGGCGATGCCGCAACCCGAAAAACGGTTGGCGTGATCGGTGATTCCACCTTTATGCACTCGGGCATGACGGGGCTTGTCAACATTGCTTACAACGCCTCCAATTCTACCGTTATTATTCTCGATAACTCGATCACCGGCATGACCGGGCACCAGCAAAATCCCACAACGGGCTACAATATCAAGGGCGATCCTGCGGCAAAGGTGGATCTTGAGGCACTTTGCCACGCGCTCGGCATCAACCGTGTGCGCGTGGTCGATCCCTACGACCTTGAAGCCTGCGACAAGGTGCTGAAGGAGGAGCTGGCAACAGAGGAGCCCTCTGTTATCATTTCCCGCCGCCCCTGCGTGCTCCTCAAATCGGTGAAGACCGCACCGCCCCTTGCGGTTGCACAGGAAAAATGTAAGAAATGCAAGAAATGCGCCACGCTCGGCTGCCCTGCCATCAGCATCAAGAGCGGCAAGGCAACCATTGACCAAACGCTTTGCGTTGGCTGCGAGGTCTGCGTTGGGCTTTGCAAATTCGGCGCCATTCAAAAAGGAGGTGACCGCGCATGAAAACCACCAATATTATGATCGTGGGCGTGGGCGGTCAGGGCAGCCTGCTTGCCTCCAAGCTCCTTGGCTCTCTGTTGCTTGACGAGGGCTTTGACGTAAAGGTTTCCGAGGTGCACGGCATGAGCCAGCGCGGCGGCAGCGTGGTAACCTACGTGAAATTCGGCGAGCGGGTCTACTCCCCCATCATTGCGGAGGGCGAGGCAGACTTTATCCTCTCCTTTGAAAAGCTGGAGGGTGCGCGCTGGGCATCCTGCCTGAAGCGTGACGGCAGACTGATCGTAAACACCCAACAGATCGATCCGATGCCCGTTTTGATCGGGCAAGCGGAATATCCCGAAAGCATACTGGACGAGCTGACCGCAAAGGGCGTGCACGTGGATGCGCTGGATGCGCTCTCGATCGCCACTGCGGCAGGCAGCGCGAAGGCAGTAAACATTGTACTGCTGGCACGGCTTGCAAAGCTTCTCGATATTCCTTACGAAAAATGGCTTGCCGCCATTGAGAAAAACGTAAAGCCCCGCTTTGTTGACCTCAACAAAACGGCGTTTGAAATGAGCTACAGCAAATAATTTTAAATTACATAAACGGAGGGATATTCAAAATGGAAAAGCGCTATTACCAAAAAGAGATCGAAACCATGCCGCTTGCCGAAATTCGGGCGATGCAGTCCGAAAAGCTTGTCAAGCAGGTAAAGCACGTATGGGAAAATTGCCCCCCTTATCGTAAGCTGATGGAGGAAAAGGGTGTGACCCCCGATGACATCAAGGGTATTGAGGACCTGCACAAGCTTCCCTTTATCACCAAGGACACCCTGCGCGAGACCTACCCCTACAGCATGCTTTCCGTGCCGCTTTCCGAGTGCGTGCGCATTCAGTCAACCTCGGGCACCACGGGCAAGCGCGTGATCGCCTACTACACACAAAAGGACGTTGACCTTTGGGAGGAGTGCTGTGCCCGTGCCATTGTGGCGGTTGGCGGCAGCAAGGAGGACGTGGTACAGGTATGCTACGGCTACGGCCTGTTTACGGGCGGCCCCGGTCTTAACGGCGGCTCGCATTTGGTCGGCTCCCTCACACTCCCCATGTCGAGCGGTAACACCGAGCGACAGATCCAGTTTATGATGGATCTGAAATCC
>CAZOWH010000226.1:0-1951 GCA_964583425.1 uncultured Lachnospiraceae bacterium | reverse complement strand
GGAGCAAGCCCGTGACCACCGCAGGTGTGTCAACGCGCTCGCCATAGGCGAGGGCAGCCTGCCCTACGGATATCGTATCATAATGCGCATTGTTCGCACACACCCTTAGCCTTCCCCGCCGGGGAAGGCTGGGTGAGCGTGTACAAGGTGCGCTTGGTTACACAAAACTCGGGCACGACCGATCATGGTCGTGCCCGAGTTGATTACCGCGCGGTGTGGATTATTTGCGAAAAAATTGTGTGGGTGAGGGGCAGGTTTATTTTTGCTCCTTCAGCTCCTTTAGCTCTGCAAGGAAGGTATCAAGATCCTTAAACTCGCGGTAGACCGAGGCAAAGCGCACGTATGCCACGTCGTCACGCGCCTTTAGCTTATACATGATCATTTCGCCAAGGCGACGCGAGGTAACCTCCTGTACGAGGGAGTTTTGCAGCTCTGCCTCGATCTCAGCGGCGATCTCCTCACCGTTGACGGGGCGCTTTTGGCACGCCTTCATGATGCCCGAAAGCAGCTTAGAGCGGTCGAAAAGCTCCTTGGTTCCGTTCTTTTTCACCACCAATATCTGCATCGATTCGATCACCTCAAATGTGGTAAAGCGCTTTTGGCAGGCAAGGCACTCGCGGCGGCGGCGAATGCTGTTCCCCTCCTCAATGGGGCGAGAATCGATTACCTTACTGTCTTGAAAACCGCAATTGGGACACTTCATTTGCAAAATCGCGCTGTGCGCACCTTTCTCAAGGGTAAAACTTGTTTTATAGTATAGCACAAAACCAAAAATTTGTAAAGTAGCAAACGCAAAAAAGCATCGACAACGGCGACCTGAGTGAAGTAGGTCGCCGCGCGATGCTTTTTACCTCCCTGCGCACGGGTCATATATAAGATCGTGCACCACGGCGGCAAGGTGGCAGACAGTAACTTGATTTTTGCTGAGCATTTCGTAGATGGCAAGGGCACCCTCAAGCTCCGCTCCGACCGATGCGCTCGCGCAATGACCGTTTTCCTCTGCAATTTCAACGGCAAACGCACGGGGCGCGTGCGCGGCGAGCAAGAGGCGATAGGTCAGCCTCTTTCCCGCCACCGCAAGGGTTTTTACCGCCAAGGCGGTGGGTGCGCCGCAAGCGCTACCGCAAACGGGACAGTACATTCTTTTTTCTCCTTACTGCGGCAACCGAGTAGCAGATCTCACATAGCGCCGCATATTTAGCATAACAAACAAAAAAAGCGCCGGTTCGGCGCGAGCAGAACAAAAAGCTTTACTTTTTGGATAGCTTGACGGCATTTTTAACGGCAAGCCGTAAAAGCCCTCACAGCAGTGTGACAGCTGCATGAAAATATAACAAATTTTGGATATTTATAGAAAAGAAAAGGCGCATTTTTGCGATAAATGCTCTGCTTTGTGTAAAATCGGTACAAAGAGCAGATACTTACAGCGACGGAAAATATTTTGCATTGAAAGACGGCACGCGTTGGTATATAATGAAATAAAGCCAAGGTGCGGCGAGACTACCCCCACCGCACGGCAAAAATTATTCAATTTAGGATCACATGTATGAATATTAATAAAAACAATTATTTTTCACAAATGAAAGCAAGAAAAAAGCGCATGCGCCCCGCAACGGCGATACTGCTTTGCTGCCTGCCGCCCATTCTTTTTTGTCTATTGGGCATTTTATGGCTGATCGGCACGGGTGCGCCCCTGACGCAAGCCGATGCCGTATATTTCGGCGGCATGCTGGAATACCCTGTGGCGGCGTTGGTAATTGTTACAGCGGGCGCGGTGATCGCCGACATTGCATGGAAAAGGGGTACATAAAAGGATAAAAAGTTGCAAACGGTGTTTGCGGCACAACGCCTTGTAGGGTCATAGGGCGTGCCTTGGTACCGCCGTAATTAAAATTTATTTGTATGAAACGGCGGGAGCAAGCCCCCGCCCTACGGGATATCGTATCATTGT
>CAZOWH010000225.1:0-1951 GCA_964583425.1 uncultured Lachnospiraceae bacterium | reverse complement strand
GCGGCGTAGTCGGCAAGTGCGCGCTGACACACCACGTTCTTGCGCAAGACCGTCAGCTTACCCTCGGGCAGCGCGGGGTATGCTTGATAAAGATAGCGGCAAACGATAAGCGACAGCACGCTGTCACCAAGAAATTCAAGCCGCTCGTTTGAGCCGCCTCGCCCGCCCATCTGCTCGTTGGCAAAGGAGGTATGCGTGAGTGCACGCATGAGCAGCGCCTTATCTGTAAACGAATAGCCGATATGCGCTTCGAGTATTTTGATATCGCGTGCCATCACTGCACCTTCCCTTCCTTCACGCCTTCAGTTACGGTTTTGACGCTTTTTTCGCACCGTTCGGCGGCTTTTTCGGCATCATGTGCCGCTTTTTTCAGCGCGGTGAAGCGCTCTGCCGCCGCGGCGATCTCATAGATCACATCACTTTCGGCATAGCGAATGGCGGCAAGAATAGCGTTTTTGACGGCACGTGCATCAGAGGAGCCGTGCGCCTTGACCACGGGCTTTGAGATACCGAGAAAGGGCGCGCCGCCATATTCCGAGGTATCAAAGGTCCGCTTCATCTCGCCAAAGGATCTTTTTACCAGCAGCGCCGAGAGCTTGGTGAGCCCGTTTTGCGTAAATACGCCCTTGACCGATTTTAACAGCAGCTTGGCAACGCCCTCCATGGTTTTGAGAAAAACATTTCCCGTAAAGCCATCCGCCACCAGCACGTCACAAACACCGAACGGTGCGGCATTTCCCTCCACGTTACCGATGTAACGGATCATTTCGCATTGCTTGAGGCGCTCGTTTGCGGCGATCTGCAGGGGTGTGCCCTTGCAATCCTCGGTGCCGTTATTGAGCAGCCCCACGCGGGGGCTCTCAAGCTCAAACATGGTTCGCATATATGCCGAGCCCATCACGGCAAACTGCTCGAGATACTCCTCGGTGACCGTGACATTGGCGCCCGAATCAATGAGCATGCAGGGTGTTGTGGCGGGGAGCACCGAGCCGATGGCGGCACGCTGGATGCCGCGCACCTTGCGCACGATGAGGGTAGCACCCGTAAAAAGTGCGCCCGTGTTTCCTGCGCTGACGAATACATCACCCTTGCCTTCGGCAAGGAGATGCAGACCCACGCCCATGGAGGACTCCTTTTTGGCACGGACGACCGATAGCGGATCATCCTCCATGGTAATCACGGAGTCGGTATGTACGATATCAAAGGTTTTAAGCTCCAAGCGGTGCTCCGCGGCAACCTGCTCGATTGCCGTGCGATCGCCAACCAGTATAAAGCTGGCACGCGAGACCTCAGCAGCCGCTGCCGCACCGCGCACAAGCTCGGCGGGGGCATTGTCGCCGCCCATTACATCTACAATAACGCGCATAACCTACTCCTTTCCTTTCATTTTGGTTGCCTTTTTATAATACGGTTTATTTTTTCGCTTCCGCAAGCACAGCCTCCAGCGCCATGAGTGCACGCTCGGAAAGTGTCTCGTTTCGTTTGGCTTTACCGCCCTTTACCTTATGGTCAAGGCGCTCTACCAGACCGAAGTTGGCATTCATCGGCACAAAGTCTCCAATGCCGCCCTCACTCACATAGCGCGCCATGGCACCAAGCATAGTATGACGCGGAAAATGGAATGGCTCGATGCCGCGCGCGCGGCGTGCGGCGTTGATGCCTGCCACCAATCCCGAGCCTGCCGATTCGATATAGCCCTCAACACCCGTCATCTGCCCCGCAAAGAAAAGCTCGGAGCGCGCCACGGTGGCATAGGTGCTGTCAAGAAGCCCCGGCGATTGCAAATAGGTGTTGCGGTGCATTACGCCGTAGCGGAGAAAAGTGGCGTTTTCAAGCCCCGGTATGAGGGAAAACACACGCTTTTGCTCGGGAAACGCAAGGTGAGTCTGGAAGCCGACGAGGTTATACATCGTGCCCTCTTTATTCTCCTTGCGAAGCTGCACCACGGCAA
>CAZOWH010000224.1:0-2143 GCA_964583425.1 uncultured Lachnospiraceae bacterium | reverse complement strand
CTAAAATGTGTATACCATGTCCTTACACAATTTGTTTACCATGTTACTCTTGACACAAGCCCCCGCCCTACGGGATATCGTATCATTGTGCGCATTGTTCGCACCCTCATTGTCTTCCTGAGGGTTTTCACAAAGAAACCAAAACAGATCGCCGAAAACGCAACAAGCGTTTTCGGCGATCTGCACATGGTGCGCAAGGAAGCGGCACGGAAAATTATGAGCCGAAAAGCTCCTTGATACGGGCTTCGGTCTCTGCGGGTGCAAGGCGGTCGGCGGCGAAGGCGCGGCGCAACAGCTCTGCGGGCAGCAGCGGGTCAAATTTATCAAAAACGGGCATTTCCGAGGGGAACACCAGCTTCTCGGCGCAAATGCCGCAATCGGCAATAGCAGAGAGGCGCGCGGCAAATTGCTTGCCGTCACCGTCAAGGTGGAATTTGAGGTAGCAGCAGCCCTCGTATTCGATGCCCGAAACGCCAAGCTCCTTTGCGTGCGCGGTTAGGGTACGGCGCAGCGTGCGGAAGGCGCGTGTGCCAAGCCAAGGAAAGAGACACCAAGTGGTGCCGCCGAGGTGCAGGAGCGAGCGCTCGCAAACACCTGTATTGCGCGCCAAATGCCGTGCGACCGCAAGGCGGTGCGCGGCGTTTTCCTTGAGATACGGATAAACGGTATCCTCGCGCAGCACCTCGCGCATGCGCTCCAAAATTCTGGTATGGATCTCGCCATAGTCACCGGGCCAGGAGACCTCCATTTTACCCGCCACGGGGTGCACGTAAATGAGCTTTCTTTGCACATCAAGCTCCTCTACCTCCCACACCCGCCCGGCAAGTGCAAAGCGGTCGCCAACGGGCGGCGGCGTGGTGATGGTGCCGATCTCCTCGGCGGTGCCGTTTTCACCCGTGGCACGCACGGTGTAATCCTCACTATCCTTAAAAACGGCATAAAACTGGAAGCTGCGCAGCAGCTTTTCGCCGCCGAGCCCTACGATCAGCCCCTTTTCCTCGGTCATTTCAAGGTAATCATTGTTCACCATGTGCACGAGCAGCGTGCGGTAGTCCTCCCTCGAAACGCCCACAAACGGGGGAAGATTTAACACCTGCTCGGCGAGTGCCTTGGGGGTACGCTCGCCGCTTGCCGCGAGAATACTTAATGTTTGGTGAAAGAGCAGACTCATGGGCATTTTGCGGCGGCGGGGCGGCTCGATAAAGCGCTCCTCCAGATAAAGCTGGATAATGGCAATGGCACGCAGCAGCCCCCACGGCAAAAGCTGCGGCAGGGGGGTGTTTGGCAGTGGATCCTCCTCTCGAAAGACCATCATCATTTCGGGCGGGTTGCCGCGCCTGCCCGAGCGCCCAAGGCGCTGCAGAAAGCTTGATACCGAGGTGGGCGCGTCGCTTTGCAGCACGCGCTCCAACCGCCCGATATCGATGCCCAGCTCCATGGTGACGGTGGCACAGGTTACGGCATGCGCCTCCTCATTTTTCATTTTCAGCTCGGCATCCTCTCGGAGCGCCGCTGAAAGGTTACCGTGATGAATGAGAAAAGCATCGGGGTCGTGGCGGCGCGCGGCGATCTGGCGGAAGGTGGCGGTCAGATACTCGGTCTCCTCACGGGAGTTGGAAAAGACAAGGGATTTTTTATCCTTTACACAGTCGTACATATACTCATAGCCCACGTCAAGACCGCCGTTTTTCACACCGTTTTGGGGGTTATGGTCGTTTTGCTGATCGGCATCCTCATTCGCGAAGAAGAAATGCTCAAGCCCGAGGCGCCACCGCACGCCCACATTGGGAATATCGGGGATATCACAGGGGATACCGCTATCTCCCGAGAGCCACTCGGCGGCAAGCGCGGAATCACCGATGGTAGCGGAAAGCCCCACGCGGCGGGGCTGCTTACCCGTCAGGCGCGCAATGCGCGAGAGCTGGCACTGTATCTGGTTTCCGCGGTCGCTGCCCGTTAGGGTATGCACCTCGTCGATCACGACAAATCTGAGGTCGCCAAAGAGGCGCGGAATATCGTTTGAGCGGTTGATGAGCATGCTTTCAAGCGATTCGGGCGTGATCTGCAAAATGCCTGCGGGGACATCCAGCAGCTTTTTCTTGTGAGAAGCTGCCACATCACCATGCCAGTGGGTGACGGGAAT
>CAZOWH010000223.1:0-2152 GCA_964583425.1 uncultured Lachnospiraceae bacterium | reverse complement strand
GCACAAAGGCGGTCTTCACGCGCTCCATCGAGTCGCGATAGGAGTTGATGCGGCGCACCGCAACAAGGATATCCTCCACGTTCTGGTCGGCAACAAAGCTGCGGTCGGGCGCGATCTCGTCGGTATCCTTGACAAAGCGGTTGCTGAAAAAGGCATAAAGCGGATGCATCTTGGGCGCCGCCTCCTTGGCATGCTGGTGGCGAATGAGGATGTCGGAAAGGTCAAAGCGCGGCGGCTTTTCGCCCTCCTCCTCATGCGGGATCAGCATCTCGCTTTTCCATACCATCAGCTGGCTTGCCATGTTGAGGAACTCGGTCGCGATCTCCATATCCATTTGCTGTGCCTCGGCAAGAAATGCAAGATACTGGTCGCAGATAAGTGAGATCTTGATGTCAAGGATATTCATTTTATTTTTTTCTATCAGAGCAAGGAGAAGGTCAAGGGGCCCCTCAAAGTCTGTTAGCTTATAGGTCATGCTTTCCATGCGGAAACTCCTTTTTCGTCAGATCAGGAACCCGGACATTCCAACCAAAGCAAACATTCCCTTCAAAATAAGGGTGGAGAGAAAGTTTACAAGAGAGGAGAGGGGACCCAGCAGCAAAAGTGCCATCACCACAAGGGTGATCACACGCTGGTGCTGCATTACCTTGTAGTAAGCGCGTGGCGGCAAAAAGACATAAAAGATGCGCGAGCCGTCAAGCGGCGGCACGGGCAACAGATTAAAAATTGCCAAAGTAATATTCATGTAAACACCATAGTAAAGAAAAAGAATGGCGAAATAAACAAGGTTGAATTGCAGCTCGGTAGTGACGGTGAGGTTTGCAAGAAACCCAAAGCCGACGAAACGGAGCAACAGTAAAAATATAATGGCAAGCAGAAGATTGGACAGGGGGCCCGCAAGACCCACCAAAGCAATGTCGCGTCGCGGCTTTTTAAAGTAGCGCGAGTTGACGGGCACAGGGTTTGCCCAGCCAAAGCCCGCCAGCAGCATGCAGACAAAGCCGATGGGGTCAAGGTGCTTGAGGGGATTGAGCGTGAGCCGCCCGAGATTTTTTGCCGTAGGGTCGCCAAGCCTGTAGGCGGCATACCCGTGTGCCGTTTCATGTACCGAAAGAGAAAGCAAAATAATAGGCAGGGAGAGCAGCATGCTGATGATGTAGGACTGCATACTGCCGCCCCCGAGCATATAACGAAACATCAATAACTCCTAATTTTAAACAAACAGTTATCTATCAAAGGTCGTTGCGCACAAGATCGGCAAAGGTCTCGCGGCGCACCGCCACGCGCGCCACGCCGTCACGCACAAGAATCACGGGCGGGCGGGGAATGCGGTTGTAGTTGGATGCCATCGAGTAGTTGTAGGCGCCCGTTGAGAGCACTGCCAAAATATCTCCGCGCTTTGCCGACTGAATGGGCATATCCTCACCAATGAGGTCGCCCGATTCACAGCATCTGCCCGCCACCGTGGCACGGTAATCGGTGGGAGCGGCGGCGCGGTTGGCAATGAGGGCAGTGTATTGTGATTGATAGAGCGCGTAGCGCGGATTGTCGGGCATGCCGCCATCCACTGAAATGTAGTTCTTAAAGCCGGGAATCTCCTTTACGCTGCCAACGGTATAAAGCGTAATACCGGCGGCTGCAACCATCGAGCGTCCGGGCTCGAGGATCACGCGCGGCATTTTAATGCCCGCCTTCTCGGTGTTTGCACGCACAATGGCGGCAATCTCGGCAATGGCGGCTGTGTAATCCATGGTGCTGTCGGTCTCGATATAACGCACGCCAAGCCCACCGCCAAGGTTCAGCTCCTCTGCCTCAAAGCCGGTTTCGCGCTTCACGTCGGCAATGTAGCGCACCATGATGTCGGCGGCATCGCGGAAGGGATCGATTTCAAAGATCTGCGAGCCCACGTGGCAATGGAAGCCTGCAAGGCGCACGCCACTAAGTGAGAGTGCCTGTCGGGTGATCGCCATAGCGCCGCCCGTTACGATGGCGTTGCCGAATTTGGAATCCACGTTGCCCGTGGAGATGGCACGGTGTGTGTGTGGGTCAATGCCGGGGGTAATGCGCAGCAGTATGCGTTGTACCTTGCCAACCTTTTTTGCCAGCGCGTCAAGCGCGGTCAGCTCGTCGCAGTTGTCCACCACGATCGTGC
>CAZOWH010000222.1:0-2159 GCA_964583425.1 uncultured Lachnospiraceae bacterium | reverse complement strand
CGGTTAACCTCTACTGAACCACGCGACTATCGCGTGGTTTTCGTTTTACAAAAAACCGCAGGGTGCCATGGCACCCTGCGGTTTTTTCAAAAGGTTCATCAAGGACGCAGACCCATGCCACCCTCAAGGGTGACGGTCTCGCCGTTCATAAACTTAAAGTCGGGCGAGGCAAGCTGTACGCACACTCTGCCGATCTCAAGCTCGGGGTCGCCATAGTGCCCTGCGGGCGGCATCTTTACATTTGCCTTGAACGCCTCGGGATATGCCTTTTCAAAATTCTCAAGCTGTGCGGTCCAGGCAAGCGGGCACACCACATTGGTGTTGATGCCATCCCTTGCCCATTCGGTAGCCGCCACACGGGAAAGACCGCGGATCGCCTCCTTTGCCGCAGCGTAGGAGCATTGACCGTAGTTGCCGAAAAGACCCGCACCCGAAGCAAAATTGATGATGCTGCCCTTTGTCTCCTTAAGATAGGGATAGCACGCCTTCATGTAATAAAAGGTAGCATAAAGCCCCGAATACATGGCAAGATTAAACTGTTCGGTGGTGTGATCCTGGATCGTGACGCCCGATGCCGATGCCTGTGCATTGTTGATCAGCACGTCAATTCTGCCGAACTCCTTCATTGCCGCCTCTGCTACGCCCTTTGCAATCGCCTCGTTATCCTGACCATCCGCAATATCGGCGGCAAGCGCCAGCACACGAATGCCGTAAAGGCGCTCCAGCTCCTCCTTTGCCTTCTCCAGCTTTGCCACGTTACGGCCAGTGATCACAAGGTTTGCGCCCTCCTTGGCGTAGGCGGTTGCAATACCGTAGCCGATTGAGCCACATCTACCATCTGACAGCACAGCATAGCCGCCGCCCGTGACAATGGCGGTCTTCCCCTTTAAAAAGCTCATGATTGTTCTCCTTTATATTGTTTTTTATTGATTTTTGATTTCTTCCTGCCGAACTGCTTGCCCTCTCCTGCTCTTGATGTAGGCAACGCCTCGCTCGGTCAACCGAGTTAATACCCATGCCGCAAGTGAGGATACCGCCACACAAAGCAAGTACCACGGCAGCGTCTCCTGCAAGGTCTTTTCGGGGTGCATATTTTTAAAATATTGATTCCACGCATAGTGGTTCATAAACATATACGTGCTGCAGGTGGAAAGAACACCGGTCCATTTTCTGCAGATAAACAGCGAAAAGACCGAGCGCTCGGCAAGCGCGATATAAAGCACAGCGAAAATGGCAGCCAGTGCGACATAATCGATCACGGTGCGAACATACTTTTCCTCGTTCATGCATAGGAGAATAAACAGCCACAAGGAAAGCTCAAGCACGGTAAACAGCACACGGGTCAAGCGCGTGGGGGATGGCTTTTGCTTGGCACGCGCCACCAGCGCATACAAAAGACAACCCGCACTCACACCTGCCACGCCGCGCAAAAGCCCACTGCTGATCACACCAAGGAACCAGCTGTCGGGCACATCAAGCTTTTGTGTTTGCACACAAAGCAAGCCATACCCGAGAAATACGATCAACGGGCAAACTGTATAGGCAAAGCGCTCGGGATCCTTTTTGGCAAACGGATGCAGGAGCGCAGTAGCAAGGAAGAGCGCTGCAAGATACCAGGAAACACCCGTAGCATAATACGCGCGAAAGCCCGCCACCTGCAAAGGAAATATCTCATACAACAGCAGCGGCGCCTTTTCCAGCATCAACTCCAGCGAATTCTCATAAATAAGGCACTCATAGATCAAAAAGCCGCTGATGGCGGAAAAGAGCAACGGCAGAAAAATGGTGGCATATTTGTGCAAAACAAACCGCGCCGTACCGTCCGGGGCGCACATATCGTCCCTCCGCGCCTTATGAAGCGAGCGCATCATCAAATAGCCCGATATCATAAAAAAACCCTCAACGGCAAGATATCCACCCTCGAAATAAAATCCAAAATGATATAAAAGAACGATACATGCCAAAAAAAGCTTAATAAAATCAATTGCGCTTTGCCTTTTCATACAGTCACTCCTCGCTTAATTCCGTTATCATTATACAATATATTTTTTGAATTGTAAAGTGATTTGGTAAACTAAAACGCAAATGGGGCTGCGTTTTTCAACCAACGCAGCCCGCAATTTTATGTATGATTGATCCAGCTGTGCAGCAGCCAGCCC
>CAZOWH010000221.1:0-2195 GCA_964583425.1 uncultured Lachnospiraceae bacterium | reverse complement strand
TCCGCTGGAGAAGGCAGAGGCTGTGCGAACAAAGCTAACCTCGCCCTTCTCATCCGTCAGCCATTCGAGCTGCTAAATCATAACCACCAGCTTAGCTGGTGGTATGCACAAGCCCCTCCGGGGCAAAACGCAGGCAAAGCTTGAAGGCTTACCGAAAATCCCTCAATCGCATATGGCGCTCCGCAACCGAAAATTCGGCTGATTAGCCTTCCCCTGCGGGGAAGGGGGACCGCTTGCGGTGGATGAGGAGGGCGAGGGTTTACTTTGTTTGATATTTATGCCAGGAACATGGATGATCTAATATAGCTACATATACATACTGCGTAGCCGGCTCTCCTCATCCGTCACTCGCGGACTCGCGCCACCTTCCCCAACGGGGAAGGCTGCGGTGGCTCCACGCTTTCATTCCACCACTTCAAGTGGTGGTTTATTTCCGCTAAAGCTACAAACAAAGAGTGAGAGAGATTTTTGCAAAAATCCCTCTCACTCTTTCGTTTTCCCTTGCGTGCGTTTTCTTTCTCACACCCCGATCAGAGCGCGGATCTCCTCAATCAGCGCGGCAACATCGGTCTTTTCGGGGTAGGTGGCGTCCACGTCGATGCGCGCGCCGCCTATGGTGAAGTCTGCCATGCCGTGCCGCTCGAAGCGGTCGGCAAAATATTCCCGCGTCATGGGAAGGCCGATAGAGTCGCCCTCCTTGGGCGGATAGCGATCGATAAAGGTGTGGCCCAAATGGCGGCTGTTTGCCTTGTCGCGTGCCACGTAGCGCGCGTAGAGCACATCGGGATCACCGTTCAAAAAGACAGTCACGGTATCACAGCCGCAGCGGTCGATCATTTCCTGCACCCTGCCACTCATATTGCTGTCAAAATTGTTGACAACGATCAGCGAGGTGCCGTTCTTCAGCACCGATTCCGCGCAGCGCAGCAGGATAGCGTTTGCGGCTACGTCAAGTCTTCTTTTTTCGGTGAGGTCGGCATAGCCGATGGTATCAAACATCTCCTCCTTGATATCGTCCTTTTCAAGGATGGGAAAACGGAATGCCGCGGCAAGCCTCGCGGCGATCGTGCTTTTACCCGTGGCGGGCATGCCCGCGATAATGATCAGTTTCATATTAATCCTTTCTTTTATAAGTAAAGAGGAACCGAAGCGTGCATCGCTTCGGTTCCCTTTTTATGCGTTTAAAGCTCCTCAACCGAAACAACGCCCGCAACGCCCGAAAGAGCTGTCATCAGCTTGTCGTGCGAAAGCTTGCGCGGCAGATCGAGAGAAAAGATGGCACAGGGATTTTGCGATGCAGCCCCCGATTTGGTGATCTGCAGATCGGTCACGCCCACATGGTGCGAGCGCAGATATTCTGTCATTTGCACCAAGGACTCATTTCCCTTGTACTCTATGTACAAATTGATGGTACGGGATGCAGACATGATGAAATACTCAAAGCGGGAAAGCAGCAGCTCGATCACAAGGATCAGCACTGTGGCAATGGCAGCCGCCTCAAAGTAGCCTGCACCGATGGCAAGACCGACAATGGCGGAAACAAAGAGACCTGCCGCTGTGGTAAGCCCCTTGACCTGACGGCGCTTGGTAACGATAATGGTACCTGCACCGATAAAGCCCATGCCGGCAATGACCTGTGCGCCAAGACGCGCGAGATCGGTAAACCAGTTCATTTCAAGGTAGAGATACTGGCTGGTCAGCGTGGTGAGCGATGCGCCGAGGCAAATAAGAATATGGGTACGGAAGCCCGCGGGACGGCGCTTGTATTCGCGCTCGATACCGATGATACCGCCGCACAGGACGGCGAGAAACATGCGAAACACCGCGCCCCACATATGAAATCCGTCCGCAAAGCGGAAATACTCCAAAATTTCAGACATACTCTGACCCTCCTTACAGTTCTTCAATGGCGCGCACATTCTCCACACCCGCAACCACGGACATGGCGGTGGCGTGTGACATGCGCGTAGGGAGACGGATCGAGAATACGGCGCTTTGGTTGCCGCCGTGCTCCTTGCTCTTGTGGATCTCCACGTCAAAAATACGGATATCCTGTGCCTTGATGGCAGAGATCACGGCGCCGACATCATCAATATGCGCAAACTCTATGTAGAGATTGATGTTGCGCGCACGTGTTAAAATGCGGCGCTCCAGGTGGTTAAAGACGGTAATGGTGGTGATGATGAGGATGCAGC
>CAZOWH010000220.1:0-2217 GCA_964583425.1 uncultured Lachnospiraceae bacterium | reverse complement strand
TCTTTATTGATCGGCACCGTACAGGCATTGCTTTCGGTGGTGCAGCTGTGTTTTGTGGTGCGTGCCATCCTTTCCTGGCTGCCGCTTTCCGACGATAATCCGCTCATCACCTTCACCGCTATGGTAACAGAGCCGATCATTCTGCCGGTACGTGCGCTGTTTGATCGCTTCGGCTGGTTCCGTGATTTTCCGCTTGATATGCCCTTTTTTGTGGCATTTATTTTGGTAAATCTGGTGGGCAGCGTTCTGCTGATCTTTTAAAGGAGTATGCCGTGATAGAAAAGGACGAGGCACAGCTCCTCGCGCATGTTGAGGATCTGTGGCGGCGCGCCGATGCGGGTGAGGTGGTGTACACCGCCTTTCTCACGCCCCGTGAGCAAAAGCTGCTTCGGGCAGGCTTTGCCGGCAGAAAAGAAAGCTTCTTTTTTGCGGGCGGCTACAGCGGTGCCGAGCGGCAGCGCATGTATTTGCTGCCCGATTATATGACAGCTCTTGAGGGTGAGATGCGCGACGAGCTGCTCCTTGAATATCTTTTGACATCCCTTGTGGCACTGTCGGTAAAGGGGAGCGGCTACCGTGAGCTTGCCCACCGCGACCATCTCGGCGCGGTATTAAATCTCGGCATCGAGCGCGATGCCATAGGTGATGTTTGCGTGCTTTCCCCGCATGAGGCAGTGCTGCTTTGCGACCGTGTGATGGCAGGCTTTCTCACCGAAAATCTCACACGCGTGGCGCGCGATGCCGTAAAGGTGCGTGAGGTACCCCTTGCCCCCGATTTTGACGGCGGCAGAAGCTTTTTGCCGATCGCGGATACCGTGGCATCCCCCCGTGCCGATGCTGTGGTGGCGGCGCTTTGTAATCTTTCGCGCGAGCGCGCGCAGGCGCTTTTTGCGCAGGCGCTGGTGGAGATCGATTACGAGCCCGCAGAAAAATATGACCGTGAGGTCATGGAGGGCGCGATCCTTACCGTGCGCGGGCACGGCAAATTTATTGTCCGCTCCCTTTCGGACAAAACCAAAAAGGGGCGTTTCCGCTTATTGGCGGATCGCTATGTTTGATTTCAGTTTAGTGAACATACAGGAGTACAAAAGATTATGGCAAAAGATTACAGTGCATCACTCAATCTTCCGAATACCACATTTGCAATGCGTGCCGAGCTACCGAAGCGCGAGCCGCTGATGCTGGATTACTGGAAGCAGATGAAGCTTTATGACCGCATGCAGGAGGTGCGCGCAGGTAAGCCCACCTTTGTTCTTCATGACGGTCCTCCCTTCTCAAACGGTAATATCCACATGGGTACGGCGCTCAATAAGATCCTGAAGGATTTTATCAACAAGTCGAAATCCATGATGGGTCATCTCGTACCTTACATCCCCGGCTGGGATAACCATGGCATGCCCATTGAGAGTGCCATAATCAAAAAGAACAAGCTTGACCGCAAGCGCATGTCGGTCTCCGAGTTCCGCTCGGCATGTCACCAATTTGCACAGAACTTTGTGGATGTGCAGATGGGGCAGTTCAAGCGTCTTGGCGTAACTGCCGACTGGGAGCACCCCTACCTCACCATGTCGCCTGAGTTTGAGGCGCGTGAGGTGCGCGTGTTCGGTGAAATGTACCGCAAGGGCTACATTTACAAGGGTCTTAAGCCCGTTTACTGGTGCCCGAAGGACGAAACCGCCCTCGCCGAGGCGGAGATCGAATATCAGACTGATACCTGTACCTCCATTTACGTCAAGTTCCGTGTGAATGACGATAAGGGCGTACTGAACGGCGTTTGTGATAAGGCAAATACCTACTTTATCATTTGGACGACCACCACCTGGACCCTGCCCGGCAACCTTGCCATTGCCCTTAATCCCGACGAAAATTATGTTGTGGTAAAGGCGGCAAACGGCGAATGCTACATCGTTGCCGAGGCGCTTGCCGCAAAGACCATGGCGGCAGGCGGCGTAGAGGAGTTTGAGGTGATCCTCACCAAGCAGGGCAGAGATTTTGAATATATGACGGCAGATCACCCCTTTATCGACCGCACCTCGCTTGTGGTGAATGCCGATTACGTTACCATGGATAGCGGTACGGGCTGCGTACACACCGCCCCCGGCTTTGGTGCGGATGACTATGTTACCTGCCGTCGCTACAATATGGATATTGTCGTGCCCGTGGATGACCGCGGCTATCAAACCGAGGAGGCAGGCAAGTTTGCCGGCATGTTCTATG
>CAZOWH010000219.1:0-2247 GCA_964583425.1 uncultured Lachnospiraceae bacterium | reverse complement strand
TTTTGCGTGCCGCGGATTATCACGGTGTTGTTTCGGTTGAGACCGAGGGCGGCGAGGATTTTGATGCCGTGGTGGCTTTGGCAGCCAAAAGCTATGCTTATCTCAATGCTATTATCAAAGGAGAATAATCATGAAAAAGCTTCGTGTAGGTATTATCGGCAGCGGGGATATTTCGGGTCAGTACTTGAAAAATGCAAAAGAGATCTATGCCGATTATTTTGAGATCGTTGCGCTGGGTGATCTGAACGTGGAAAAGGCACAAAAGCGTGCCGCCGAATATGAGATCCCCGCATACGGTCTGCCCGAGATCGTTTATGACGACCCCACCATTGATCTTGTCATTAACCTGACCGTGCCCATGGCACATGAGGAGGTCACCTGCAGGGCGCTGGAATCGGGCAAGCATGTGTATTCCGAAAAGCCCCTTGCCTGCACGCGCGAGGGCGTGGAGCGTATTTTGGCGACTGCCAAGCGCTGCGGCAAGCGCGTGGGCTGTGCGCCCGATTCCTTTATGAGCGCTCCCATGCAGACCGCCAAGAAGGCACTGGAGGAGGATTGGATCGGCGCACCCGTCGGTGTCAATTGCATGTGTGCCATGCGCGGCAACGAGTATTGGCGCCCCGATGCCGATTTCTTTTACAAAAAGGGTGCCGGCCCCATGTTTGATATGGCAGCATACTATTTTAATGCGCTCATTAACTTCTTTGGTCCGATGGAGAGCGTGAACAGTATGCAAAAGATCACCTTCCCCGAGCGCACCATCAAGGTGGCACCGCGCCGCGGTGAGAAGATCGAGGTAGAGGTTCCCACCTATGTTACCGTTGGTATGCGCTTTCAAAATGGCGTGATCGGCTCCTTTATCAATGCCTTTGATATTTGGAGAACGCAGGTGCCCTACATTGAGATCCACGGCGAAAAGGGAACCATGGTGGTGCCCGACCCCAACCGCTATAAGGGTGATGTGCTGGTGCGCCGCTTCCGCGATCCCGAATGGCGTGTGCTGCCCCAGTTTGTAGAGTATGCAAGCTACGGCCGCGGTATCGGTATTGTGGATATGATCCGCTGCATGGCAGAGGATAAGCCGCACAAGGCAAGTGCGGAAATGGCAAAGCACGTAACCGATATCATTTTGTCCGTGGATGAGGCGTATGAGCAGGAAAGGGTGGTCAAGGTACGATCCACAACAACGAAGCCCGAGGGGCTTTGGCTCATGCCCGAAACCATTTTGTGGAAATAAATTAAGCAAATAAAAAGCTGTCTCAATGCAACTCAAAGGCATTTGAGACAGCTTTTATTTTTATTCCTTGATCGTGCAAACGTCTACCCAGCCAACGGGGCTTGTAATTTGTTCAAGCTCTGCGGGAGTGAGCCCTACGGTGGTGTTGTGGCTGCCGCCCGAGGCGTGGCTCACGGCAAAGCGCTTGAGCGATACGTCAAGATATACCTTCACACCCTCACGGAGTGCAAAGGGGCAAACGCCGCCGGGCGCGTGACCCGTCAGCTCCTCTACGCGCTCAAAGGGGATCATGGCAGCCTTTGTGCCAAAGGTTGCCTTATATTTGGCATTGGCGATCTTGGTATCGCCCGAGGTCACGATCACGATCACCTCGTCGTGCACCAAAAAGGACATGGTTTTGGCGATCTCTGCCTCGGTGCAGCCGATCGATTCCGCGGCATGCGCCACGGTATCGGCAGTCAGCTCGCGCACCGCAAAGCGGTCACCAAAGCCAACGCTCTCAAGGTAAGCCTTTACTTTATCGCAGGACATAACGGTGTCTCCTTTTTATATCGTTGAGGCACCCTTCCGCGGGAGGGTGCCTCAACATGATTATTACAGTGCGCGGGGCTCTGTCTCGATATCCTCAAATGCAACGGGTGCACCAAGGGCATCAGAGGCAAATGCCGCCTCCATCAGCTTCATCGAGCGGCGCAGCTGGTTATGTGTCACGATCTGAGTCGCCTTGCCGTCAATGGCATCGGCAAAGTTGCGGTAAAAATCATGCACATCCACCGCAGGGCGGGGAATGATCTCCTCGTAGGTGGTCTTGGCATCACGGGGCGCCATGGTCTTGGTAAAGCCTGCGGAGGTCACAACGGGTGCTACGTCCTTATCCTCCCAGGAGCGGCAGAGCACCAAGCGGCACTCGTCCTTCCAGTCGCTGACAATGCCCGTGCCGTCCACGCCCGCAATATAGAAGCGGGGCAGGGCAATAAAGTTGGTGGTGCCCACCTCAATACGGGTAATGA
>CAZOWH010000218.1:0-2265 GCA_964583425.1 uncultured Lachnospiraceae bacterium | reverse complement strand
CCCATTCAGGATGCGCTGGAGGGCATTACCCACTCGCTGTGCTCGAGCGAGTTCCGCAACCACCGCCCGCTTTACGACTGGGTGGTGGACAAGATCGGCTTTGAAAAGAAGCCCCACCAATGGGAGTTTGGTCGCATGAACATCACCTATACCGTGATGTCGAAGCGCTACCTCCGTCAGCTGGTCGAGGAGGGGCATGTTGACGGGTGGGATGACCCCCGCTTGCCCACGCTGTGCGGTCTGCGCCGCCGCGGCGACACACCGGAGGCGCTCTTTACCTTTGTGCGCGAGGCGGGTGTGACCAACACCGACCACACGGTGGATATCCGCCAGCTGGAGGCGTGCGTGCGCGACGATCTGAATGAAAACGCCCTGCGCCGCGTGGCGATCGTAAACCCCATTAAGGTGGTTATTGACAACTACCCCGAGGAGAAAGAGGAGATGATCGCGCTCCCCAACCATCCGCAAAAGCCCGAGCTTGGTACGCGCCTGCTTCCCATGAGCCACGAGATCTATATCGACGCCGAGGACTTTGCCGAGGTACCGCCTCCCAAATTCTTCCGTTTGAAGCCCGACGGCGAGGTACGCCTGATGGGTGGCTATATCATCAAATATGCGGGCATTGAAAAGAACAGTGACGGTAGCATCAAGTGCATTCACGCCACCGCCGACCTTGAAACCGGCAACGGCATGCCCGCTGACGGTCGCAAGATCAAGGGCACCATTCACTGGCTTTCCGCCAAGCACGCCAAGCCCGCTACCATGATGCTTTACGAGCGCCTGTTTGACATTGAAAACACCGCCGATGTACCCGAGGGCAAGACCTACCTTGATTTTCTCAACAAGGACTCTCTCACCCGTGTTTCGGGTGCCTTTGTTGAGCCCTCCCTTGCCGATGCCAAGGAAGGCGACAAATTCCAGTTTGTGCGCGTTGGCTATTTCTGCAAGGACACCAAAAACCCCGATACCTTCAACCGTGTGGTTGGACTGAAGGATAGTTTTCCTAAAAAATAAAACGGAGGCAGATTATGAACACCATTAAAATTGAAGCAGCAAAGAAGCCCTTGATGGTAGCGCACCGCGGCTGCAGCGGTCTTGAGCGCGAGAACACCAATGCCGCCTTTGTGGCAGCGGGCAACCGCTCCTACTGGGGTATCGAAACCGATATCCACAAGACGATCGACGGCAAGTATATCGTCATTCACGACGATACCACCAAGCGCGTAACGGGCGACAACATTGTGGTAGAGGAATCGACCTTTGATACCCTGCGCCGCCTGACCATCTTTAACAAATTCTCCGACAAAAAGGACCGCAGCGACCTTTGCCTGCCCTCCCTTGAGGAGTACATTGAAATCTGCAAGAAATACGAGAAGCAGGCAGTGCTTGAGCTGAAAAATGCCTTTGCCGAGGAGGATATTTACGAGATCTGTGATATCATTGAGGGGTTGGGCTACCTCGATCACGTCACCTTTATCTCCTTCTGCTACGATAACATGGTCTATCTGCGCCGCAAACACCCCACGGTATCCGCGCAGTTCCTCATTTCTAAGTTTGAGGATGACCTCATCGACCGCCTTGAGGCGATCAATGTTGACCTTGATATCAACTACAAGGCGCTGACCGCCGAGAACATTGCCCTATGCCACGAAAAAGGTATTAAGGTAAACACCTGGACGGTTGACGACAAGGAGACCGCCGAGCAGCTTGCCGCTTGGGGCGTGGATATCATTACCACCAATATTTTGGAGTAATACTTAAAAAACGAAAAAGGACAGAGAATTTTGGAAATTCTCTGTCTTTTTTTAACAAATTACCCGAATACGGGTAATTGTCACATTGGGGGATGTTATGATTGTTAGGGGCACTGTGAATTACTTTAAGCTTTACTAACAAGGATTCCGAAAGGAGATAAAAATGAAAATGTACAGCAAGATATTTTGCGACAACCTAAAGCAGCTGCGAAAAAAAGAAAAGCTTGCCATTTCCGAAATGGCAAAAAGATTGAATATTTCAACCAAAAGCTTTGCCACCCTTGAAAGCGGTATATTGCCGCCACATATCAGTATCTCCATCCTTTTCACAATAGAAAAGGAATTCGGTATCGCACCTATGGATATGCTGACCCCATATTTTTTCACAGATACATAATCGTTGTACCGTGTAATTTTCATTGCCGATTGCGGGACATTCGTGAATGCCCCCTAAAAGTATGGTGCGTTGGTATGTGCAAATCGTGGATGCGGGAGGGGAAACCCCTCCCCT
>CAZOWH010000217.1:0-2265 GCA_964583425.1 uncultured Lachnospiraceae bacterium | reverse complement strand
ATGTTTTTTATATTATACCATAAAAATCGCTTTCTGTAAAGAAAAATTTATTGATAAGTCAACAAAAAATATCACTCGTTTGCACTCTCTATATAAAAAATTGAAAAAAATTGTGTAAAATCCTTGACAAAAGGGAATAATCGTGTTATATTTTTAATGTGATTTTAGCACTTGAAGCAAAAGAGTGCTAATTCTGATCCCGAAAAGGAGGAGTTTCAGGTGAGCAATCGGGCTGACGGACTCAGTGATCGCAAAAAGCAGATCCTGAAAGCCATTGTAGAAGCACACATTCAGGGCGGTGAGCCCGTGGGCTCTAAGTATATTACCGAAAGCAAGCAGCTCATGTGCTCCTCCGCTACCATTCGCAACGAAATGGCGGAGCTGGAAAGCCTTGGGTATCTCGAGCAGCCGCATACCTCGGCGGGGCGCATCCCCAGTAAGCAGGGCTATAGATTATATGTAGATACCTTGCTTGAGGAATATGCCATGACCGCCAAGGAGATCGCGCAGATCAATCAGCTGATGAAGATCAAAATGTCCGAACTCGATCAGATCCTCGATAAGGCATCCAAGGTGGCATCTGCACTCACTAACTATACGGGCTTTGCCATCAAGCCGCGTACCCATTCGGTCACGGTCACCAAGTATGAGGCGGCGCTCATTGATGCACATAGCTTTATTTTGATCGTTGTGGCATCCAATGGCGCGGTCAAGACCCGCAATGTGCTGGTGGAAAGCGATATCGGTGAAAAAACGCTCGCACGCCTCACTGCGGCGCTCAATGATCTGGTCGTGGGCCTTAATGCCGAGCAGATATCGCTCTCGGTGATGATCTCGCTTGAAAACCGCATGTCAGGGGATAGCGTGCTTGTCAACACTGTGATGAAAAGCATTTACGAGATGCTAAACGACCTTGATAACGGAGAGCTGAAGGTCAGCGGTCTTGACCGCCTGCTCCAGTATCCCGAGTTTGCGGATGCCGAAAACCTCGGCGAGCTGCTCGGCGCCTTCGAGCGCAAGGACGATATCCTCGATATCGTATCGGGCATCGACGGTGAGGACGTGAATGTGGTGATCGGGTCGGAGAGCTCGGTGAAGGTCATCAACAATTCAACGCTTGTCTTTAAGCCCATTCGTTCGGGCGGCAGAACGGTCGGCGCCATTGGTGTGATAGGTCCCTTGCGCATGGACTATGCGCGCGTGCTTGCCACTCTTGACAATCTCGGCGGCAATATTTCGCATTTATTAAACGAGCCTAAGCATATACAAAAAGGAGAAGAAAATGGCTGAAGAAATCAAAAACGATGAAGTGATCGAGGAGACAGAAACTACCGAGGAGGTCGGTGCCGAGGCTGTTGCCGAGGAGAAGCCCGAGCTCATGGTGAAGGGAGCAAAGAAAAAGCTCCGCCAGCTTGAGTCCGAGCTTATGGAAAAGGATAAGGAGCTCAAAAAGCTTTCCGATGATCTGGCGGTACTCAACGATACCTACCTGCGCCTTGCCGCAGAGTACGATAATTTCCGCCGCCGCACCGCAAAGGAGCGCGAGGGCATTTATACCGATGCATTCGGTGAGGCGCTGGCAGCCCTTTTTCCGGTGGTGGATAATCTTGAGCGCGCTGCGCAGTATAGCGACGGCGAAAATGTGGCAAAGGGCGTGGAGCTGACACTGAAAAGTGTGCAGGATACCTTCTCGAAGCTCGGTGTCACGGAGGTAAATCCCGTGGGCGAGGCATTTGACCCCAATCTCCACAATGCCGTGATGCATGTGGAGGATGATACGGTGGGCGAAAGCGTTGTGGTAGAGGTCCTGCAAAAGGGCTACTGCCGCGGCGAGCGCGTGCTCCGTTATGCCATGGTAAAAGTGGCAAATTGATTTAGATTGCAATTTTAAAAAATATAAACTTAATTTTCTTGGAGGAAATATTATCATGGGAAAAATTATCGGTATTGACCTTGGCACCACCAACTCTTGTGTTGCTGTATTTGAGGGCGGCGAGCCCAAAGTGATCCCCAATCCCGAAGGGGCAAGAACCACACCCTCCGTGGTGGCGTTCTCGAAATCGGGTGAGAGAATGGTAGGTCAGGTGGCAAAGCGCCAAAGCATCACCAACCCCGACCGCACCGTCAGCTCCATCAAGCGTGAGATGGGCTCTAACTATAAGGTTACCATTGACGATAAGCAGTACACCCCGCAGGAGATCTCCGCTATGGTGCTGCAAAAGCTGAAGGCTGATGCAGAGGCATTCCTCGGTGAGCCCGTGACCG
>CAZOWH010000216.1:0-2274 GCA_964583425.1 uncultured Lachnospiraceae bacterium | reverse complement strand
ATGATCTTTTCTACTCTCTCAACTGCCTTCGGAGAGCTGTTGTAGTAGTTATCCACCACCACGACCTCATGCCCCGCAGCATCCATTTCCACAATGGTGTGACTACCGATATAGCCCGCACCGCCCGTGAGTAAAACCTTCATATAAACCTCCTCCAGCGGGGTTGCCGCTGTTTATTGTTATCTTTATTAGTATAGCTTTTTTTTTGCCTCGTGTCAATGTATTTTGCTGTAAAAACATATTCTAACAGAAAAGCCGCTTGCAAAGCGGCTTTTCTGTTATCCCTGCACACATTGATATGTAACTGCAATGTTGCTGAAATGAACGATATTTTGAATATTATCGGTATAAAATGTTAATTTGATCGTATCGCTATCCAGTTCTTTGATCGTTGTGCTGTAATTATTGTTTGTTCTTTTTGTTTTAAAGCCGCGGCACCACGCTACCGCGTTCCTTATAAATATGCTGCTCGGGTACGCAGCCGCGCACGGCAACCAGCGGATACACGATCGCGCGGCGACCGATCACGGTACCGGGATTGAGAACCGCGCCCGCGCCGATCTCACCGAAATCACCGATAAAGGCACCAACCTTACGCATGCCCGTGGGAAATGCCTTGTGTGCGGTGCGCACGGTGATATTGCCGCTGTCACTGCGGAAATTTGACAGCAGCGCGCCACCGCCGAGATGCGCGCGGTGACCGAGGATGCTATCCCCCACATAATTATAATGCGGTACCTGTACACCGTCAAACAAAATAGCATTTTTGATCTCGGTAGAATTCCCCACCGTTGCCTCGGCACCGATCAGCGCGTTTGCGCGCACATAAGCGCAGTGGCGGATCTTGGCACCCTCCCCGATAATGGCGGGGCCCTCGATCACGGCGCTGGGTGCCACCTCGGCGCTCTTGGCGATCCAGACAGCGGGGGCAGGATGATCATAGATAGTTGGGTCAAGCGTGCTGCCTATCTCCATGATCCAAGCGCCGATATGGGGGAGTGCCTCCCACGGATAGGTGAAGGCGGCAAGGCGATCGCCTGCGATAGAATGGGTAAGATCAAAAAGATCCTTCACGGTTATTTTCAGTTCCATATTGCCTCCTTGAAATGCTCGGTTGATATTAGTATAATCCAAGAAAATGCCGCTGTCAACTTGCAAAATCAAAAATGGCGCCCGAAAAATTTTTACTTTTAGTATTGACAAGCGCAAGATCAAGTGCTATAATGACAGCATAAAAATAAACCGTTGACGCGGAGATAACGGCAATGATGCCTTTACAGAGAGCCTACGGCGCTGAGAGTTAGGTAAGAAACACATTGTCAAATGGACCGCTGAGGGCGCAGTCAACGGCAAAGCCCCGCTTTGCCCAGTATTCTGCGACGTGTAAGGCAGCGTAATTGCCGAGGATATGTCGGTATCCGACAAAGGCGCATAGAGCATTCTATGAATACAAGGTGGCACCGCGGATAAGTTTTCTTATTCGTCCTTGGCAGATAGTTTTTTCTGTCGGGGGCTTTTTTCTTTGCTGCCGAAGTTAGGAGGCTACGATGATATTGCGAACCGAACGATGGCGAAGCCACCGCTGATCCGATCAAAAAATAACTACACACGAACATTGCTATATAATTGGAGGAAATAAAAATGAAATTCAACAACATTGATTTTGATACCTATTTTCAAAACTACCCCGATAACAACGGCTATTTTGGCAAATACGGCGGCGTATATGTGGAGGACAAGCTGAAGCGCGCCATGGCGGAGATCACCGAGGCTTATTATTCGATCTGCCAATCGCGCAAGTTTATTGCCGAGCTCCGCAGGATCCGCAAGGAATTTCAAGGCAGACCCACGCCCGTGACGCATCTTGAGCGTCTTTCCGATGCCATGGGCGGCAAGGTACAGCTTTACGCCAAGAGAGAGGGCCTCAATCACTCGGGCGCGCACAAGCTCAACCACTGTATGGGCGAGGCATTGCTTGCCAAGTTCATGGGCAAAAAGAAGGTCATTGCCGAAACGGGCGCAGGTCAGCACGGCGTGGCTCTTGCTACCGCCGCCGCTTATTTCGGTCTGAAATGCGATATCTATATGGGCTCGGTAGACATTAAAAAGCAGGCTCCCAACGTGGCACGCATGAAGATCCTCGGCGCGAACGTCATTGAGGTCACGCACGGTCTTAAAACTCTGAAGGAAGCCGTGGATGCTGCGTTTGAGGCTTACAGCAAGGAATATGAGGATGCCATTTACTGCATCGGCTCGGTGCTGGGCCCGCACCCG
>CAZOWH010000215.1:0-2298 GCA_964583425.1 uncultured Lachnospiraceae bacterium | reverse complement strand
TGCTCTTCGAGCAAGGAGAGCTCGACCGAGCGTCGGTTGATGCGCGCGGGGGTGCCTGTTTTAAAGCGGCGCAGGGTGATACCGAGGCTGGCAAGCGAGGCGGAAAGCCCGCGTGAGGGCAAAAATCCGTCGGGCCCGCTTTCATAATTGACATCGCCCACGAAAATGCGGCTTTCAAGATAGGTGCCTGCGGCAACAATGACGCATTCACACGCCCAAAGCTCGCCAAGGTGGGTCATTACCCCGCAAACGCGGTTGCTTTCGTCCACCTTTACCGAGACGACCTCGGCTTGGATAAGGCGGAGATGCTCGGTTTGCTCCAGCACCGATTTCATGTATGCCTGATAGCGCTTGCGGTCCGCCTGTACGCGCTTGGAGTGTACTGCGGCGCCCTTGCCGAGGTTCAGTGTGCGGGATTGCAGCGTAACGGCATCGGCGGCGCGCCCCATCTCACCTCCGAGCGCATCGATCTCATAAACGAGATGACCCTTGGCGGTACCGCCGATCGAGGGGTTACAGGGCATATTGGCGATCGCTTCAAGCGATATGGTAAAGAGCACAGTATCAACACCCATGCGCGCGGCGGCAAGTGCCGCCTCGATGCCTGCGTGTCCCGCGCCGATCACGGCGACTTTGGTGGAAAGCTTCATGATGACTCCTTCGAACAAATTAAAACGGTAACGGTATGTAAAAATTCTGCTTTTTAGCGAGATACCCTTGTGAGTACAGTACCCGAGGGATTGTAAAAGCGGCAGATAGACAGCATTTTTGTTGTTGCCTCAAAATAAAAGATGGCGCGGCGCTTTTCTCGTGCCTTGCGGTCGTTTATCTCAAAGAGCATAAAATAAATATCGGGGGCAGACATAGAGGAAACGCCGACAAACTCCCGCTCGGGGCGGTAGGCGGCACCGCGGCTTGCCTCGTCCTCATCGCCGAGCGGCGCGATGCGCACGGCATCCCTGATATTCATTTCAAAGATCTTGCGGCGTGAACGGTTGCCATAGATCTTGGTAAAGGTCAAAACACCCGAGGTGACGGAATACTCATAATCAACAGCGACCCTGCGCCATGTGATAAAAATGATGACCCACAAGGAGAGCGGAATAAAGGCAAGAAGCGGCGCAATAATGCTGTATTTCATGCCGAGAAACAGGACGCCCAGCACATAAAGGATATAAAACAGGATCAGTCCCGCGCGCGCAAGTATCCATTTGCCCTCCTTCTTTTGGGAAACGGCGAATTCGTAGGTTAAAAATTCGTTCAATTTCTTTCACCTCACAAAAAAGTTTACTACCCTTCAGTATAACACAAAGAAGCGCTAAATTCAATCTTTTTTTGCCGTGTGCTGTCGCGCGACGCAATATTGGCACCGAGCGGCGCAAAAGCGATAAGATTTCTTGTAAAGTTTGCTGTAAAAGCGTTTATATTATTGACTTTTGCGCTTCCTCTTGCTATTTTTGAAAAAATAGATTATAATGATAGCATCAAACGCGGGCATGGCCCGAAAGGAGAACAAAATGAAAGCAGTAATTACGGTTACGGGTAAGGATAGCGTTGGCATTATTGCCGCAGTCAGTGCATGCTGTGCGGAGCGCGGTGCCAACATCACGGAGATCACGCAAAACGTGCTTTCCGAGTATTTTGCCATGATCATGATCGTTGAGATCGACAAGCTCTCGCTGCCCTTTGCCGATTTCGCGGACGACCTTGCGGCGCTTGGCAAGGCGAGGGGGCTTGATATCCGTGCAATGCATGAGGATATCTTCAATACCATGCACCACATTTAAGGAGGGTGCGCAATGCTGAATGTAGCTGATATTCTGGAAACCATAGGTATGATACGCGAGGAAAACCTCGATATCCGTACCATAACCATGGGCATTTCGCTTCTTGACTGTGTGAGCGAGGATGCCGATCGCCTTTGCGATAAGGTGTACGATAAAATTACCAAAACTGCCGAAAAGCTGGTGGATACGGGTGTTTCGATCGAGCGCGAATACGGCATTCCGATCGTTAATAAGCGTGTGTCGGTCACTCCGATCTCGCTTGTGGGCGGTGCGATCTCCCCCGAGGGGTATCTGAAGCTGGCGCATACCCTGCAGCGTGCCGCCAAAACGCTGGGCATCAACTTTATCGGCGGCTATTCCGCGCTGGTGCACAAGGGTATGACTACGGGCGATAAAAATCTCATTTCCGTCATTCCCGAGGCACTTGCCGAGACCGAAAATGTTTGCTCCTCTGTGAACGTGGCAAGCACCAAGGCAGGCATCAATATGGATGCCATTCGCCTGATGGGCA
>CAZOWH010000214.1:0-2343 GCA_964583425.1 uncultured Lachnospiraceae bacterium | reverse complement strand
AATTGTGTATGGTAAAAATAGCCGTTATATCGTGAAAATTGAAAGTGAATAGTTGCCTGATGTAGCTTTTTGCAAGGGCGAAAAGCCTTTTATTAAATCTCGACAGTTTAACTCCAAATGAAAAAACGCTAAAATATCTTTTTTGTCCGCCGCGCACAAGCAAAAAAGATCACCCTTTGGGCGGTCTTTTCCGTTTTCGGGCAAATTACTCTTGCAGGATGCCCAATAGCGTGCCTATAATAATATAACAACTAAAAAAAGGAGAACCTCCTCATGACAAAACGCATTTTTGCTATTCTGCTATGTACCCTTTTGCTTTTCCCTTTTGGGGCGTGCCAAAAGGTAGCGCCCACCGCACCCGACGAGCTGGAGAGTCTGCGAAAAAGCACCGCGGGTGAATATGCATATTTTGCTGCCAAAGGCAGCAACACGGCGCTCCGCTTGAAGATGCCAACAGAATGGGAATTTGAGGGTGAGGACAGCGCTTATGTGATCAAGGACGGTGAAGCTACGGTTGGCTCGGTAGTGCTTGGTACAATTGCAAATCATGCCGATGTCATGACCGAGGCGAAGCGTGAGGTGATGGGTGGCGTGACCGTAACGACCTACACAGGCGTTTATAAAAAGGACGGCGAAAAGACGGCATGGTACCGCATGGTCTATGAATATACCGACGATGAGGGAGAGATACGCACCGCTACATTTGAGATAAAAAGCGACGAAATGGATAGCGTGGCTTTCAAATGGCTTTCAAGCCCCACGCCCCTGCCGATCAAGGATTATCACAAGCTCCCCTCGCTCTCACTCAATGCGGGCAACGGTAAAAAATCGATTGCAATACTCGGAAACAGCTTTGTATACAATCAATATTCGGGAATACGCCCAATCCTCAACGACATGCTTTCCGAGGGCAATAAGACTTGTGATCTCACTGTCAAGGGCATTGGCTACGCCTCGGTATCCGCATATGCAACCAATACCGACAGTGACTATAGAACCTACATTGACAACATCAAAAACAGCAATTACGGCATTGTTTTCATGTGCGGAATTTACAGTGAAGCTGATGTCACCGCACTTGAAACCATCTATGATGCTTGCCAAAGCTCCAACACGCAGCTGGTAATTTTTCCCGCACATAACGAAAATGAAACGCATATTGCAAGTGCCATTGAAAAATATCCGCAACTCACCTGCCTCAATTGGAAATCCCGAATTAATGCATATATCGACACGGGGCTTGATAAGAGCGATTTTTGCGTGGACGACGCACACAGCCACAGCAACGCGCTTGCGGGTTACATTGGCGCGCAAATGATCTACCAAAGCCTGTTTGGCGAGGCGCCCCCCGAGCTTTCAAGCAACTGCAGCGTGATCAAGCAATCGGCAGTAGATGAAAAGCTTAGCGGTCGCACCATAGCGCCCGATGTTCTGATCTCCGAAAAGGATATTTACTTTTTACGATAAAATACGAAAACACCGCGGTGAGGATTACCCTCCCGCGGTGTTTTATCATTCTGCAAATGTGATACCCTCTGCATCGCTCATATCTGCGATCTTGGCAAGTGACACCAAACGTACGCCCATTTCGCGGAGCTTTTCACCGCCGCCGCGGAATGCCTTTTCGATCATGACACCACAGCCCACCACGGTAGCGCCCGCTGACTTGATAAGATCAAGCAGTGCAAACATAGTGCTGCCCTGTGCCAAAAAGTCATCGATCACCAGCACACGGTCGGTAGGAACGATATAGTCCTTGGGTACCACCACCTCAAAATGCTGACCAAAGGTAGCAGTATCCACTGTAGCAGCAAGCATATGCGCAGCGGCACCCTGCTTGCTCTTTTTGGCAAACACCAAGGGCACCTGAAAGAGCTGTGCGGTAAAGGATGCTATCGCAATTCCCGCCGCCTCTACAGTGAGGATCTTGGTAACGCCGCAGTCGGCAAACAGACGGTGAAATTCGCGGGCAAGCTCGGTTAAGAGCCCGATATCGATCTGCTGATTCAAAAAATGATCAACTCCCAGCACGTTGCCCTCGAGCACACGTGCATCGGAAAGTATCTTTTGCTTGAGTAATTCCATGTTAACTCCTATTAAAAAGCAGAAGCCGAGTAAACACTCGGCTTCCGTTCGTTTTAATTAAACCTGCTTGTTGGTGGATTTGAGCAGCACGTCGTGTGCGCCGCCCTCCACGATACTGACGGAGGAAACCAAGGTAAGCTTTGCTTTTTTCTGCAGCTCAGGAATAGACAGCGCGCCGCAGTTGCACATGGTGGAGCGAACCTTTGCAAGGCTGATCTGCACATTATCGGAAAGCTTGCCGGCATAGGGCACGTAAGA
>CAZOWH010000213.1:0-2372 GCA_964583425.1 uncultured Lachnospiraceae bacterium | reverse complement strand
GCAACATCGACAAACTTGTAACTGCCCGTAAAAAAGCAATCAAAACCCGCGTCCTTTAAATATTTCAACGCATCAACCTGCTTTACTCCTGCAAGGCAGGAAGCGGCAACACCAAGCTTTCTTTTCATCGTTACACCTCAACAAATGTACTATTATTTTATTTAGCTGCCCTTTTTCTAATATTGATCAGGCGCAAAATAACAGGAGATAGAACGAGGTTGAGACCAACCTCAATAAGAAAATTCAGTCCCACAAGACCAAGGATCATATAAGTGAGCGCGCTGTCAAAGCCACCCGCAAGTCCCCAAGACTTAATGGTTTCAAAAAAGAATAAACGGCATCCGAGCAAAAAGATACCGGTATTGACCACAGGGCAGACCACGGCGGCTACCAAGGTAGCGATATAGCGGTTCTTTTTTTCCAGCAAGCGGTAAACAAGACCTGCCGCAAGACCCGCGGCTGTTCCCTTTACCAGCACAACAAGAACGGTCGCAGGCATATTGATTGCAAGAAATGCACCTGCATCGGTAAAGAGCACGATAATACCGAACACAAAGCCAAGCCAGCCCGACACGCGCATATCGCAAAGTGCTGCTCCCAACACAATGGGAACCAGTACCAGCGATATTGTAAATGGCGCCATCGGCAAAAGTGCACGATAAGCGATCGCCAAAAATTGTAGCACTACCACAAGTGCGGTGAGGATTGCACCCATCACCAGTTTTTCGGTTGACATTCTTCTGCTTGTTCTCATACAAGCCTCCTTACTGTCGTTCCGCTAACGCGGATACGGCGAAAAATATTTATATCACAACGCGTTGGCGGCGTAGGATCCGAGCGGTATCCTCATCGCACATAGCGCAGTAATATCTTAATTTTTTTGATTTAGTTTGTAAATCGCCGCAAGACCGCAAAGCGTAAGATCCGGCATATATTGTGCACCTGCGGGCAGATAGGGTAGCACTGCTGCGGCAAAGCCGCCGCAAAAGATCAAGGGTGTGCCCACAGGTAACTTCAGCGTTTTTTTATAGGTCTCGGCAAAGCCCCAGACCGCCATTGCCTCACCGCGTATCACACCTGCACGCATGCAGTCGGGCGTGTTTTTGCCAAGCACTGCCACAGAGCCATCAACAGGCACACCCGGTAACAGCTCGGCACCATCCAGCGCGCGTAGCGACATGCCAACACCGGGCATAATTGCACCGCCCTGCAGGGCTCCCTTTTCATCAATGGCGATTACTGTGGTTGCCGTGCCAAAATCGGCAATGATGGCAGGAGCCCCCACAATGGCAACCGCACCTGCAGCATTGGCTACAAGATCGGCGCCCAGCTCGGCGGGATTATCAAGGCGGATCGGAAAACCTGTTTTTACACCGGGACCCACAACAATTACAGGCAAGCCAAGCAGCATATCAAGTGCGGCAAGCACCGCGGGCGTAACAGAGGGCGCCACGGAGCCGAGCACTGCACCGCTGATTGCGGTCATATCAATACCCTTTTCCTTGGCAAGATTTTTCAGGAGCATAGCGTATTCATCGGCGGTGCGCCCCGCAATCACACCAAGCGAAAGAGTGGTTTGCAACTTCTCCCCACAAAAGACCCCGACATGGATATTGGTATTGCCGATATCGATCGCAAGCAGCATACATACACCTCCCGAAAGCTCTTTTCATTAGTATAGCACAAAAAACATATTTTTTCAATGTTGGAGCATAAAAAACAAAGAAAATGTGTGAACTTTTTGATATTGAACGCCAAGCGCACCGCAAAAAAGGACTGACCCGTGGGGGTCAGTCCTTTTTCATTGCGCCAAAGGCGTGACTTCTTATTCGAGACTGCCGGAAGCAACCAGATTTGCACCGGTGCCCATGAAGTTCTCAACGATCACGTCACCGGGAACAAGCTTGCCAGAAACAGTGATCTTCTTTACCTCTTCCATAGCAGCCATCTGCATTTCCTTCGGAATGGGAGCAGAGGTTCTTACCGCTACCAGCGGAACAGCTGCACCGGAGGTCTTAACGGAAGATGTGAGAATACGCAGAGGTCTGATGAATTCGTTCTCGGCGTAAACCTTACCGCGCTTGCACTTAAAGCCCTCGCAGCTTGCGATCTCGCCCTTCTGGGGATCGCCGCTTACCTTAATGATACAGCCCTGGGGACAGGTGATACAAATAATATCTTTTGTCATAACGCATTACTCCTTTCTTAAACCACTTCGATCTTGATGGCGGAAACGCCCTTCATATCCTCGGGTTTTACTTCAACGTGCTCCATCTCACCGGGATTGATCTTGATCAGCTTCTTGGAGAAGATCTCTTTATCATCGGCATAAACCTTCATGGTAACGCCAAGCTTGGGAGCTGCAGCGCGGA
>CAZOWH010000212.1:0-2425 GCA_964583425.1 uncultured Lachnospiraceae bacterium | reverse complement strand
TGGTAAAGATCGCGCTGATCTGCTCATAGCCTTCTTTCTTGGCTACGCTTGCAAAATAGGTATATTTGTTGCGTGCTTGGCTCTCTCCCGAGAATGCGGCAAGCAGATTTTGCTCGGTTTTGGTACCCTTCAGTTCTTTGCTCATGGTAATTTCTCCTTTTAATAAAATTATACTTTATTGCTACCCGCCTCGCAATCGGGGCAAACGGTATGCAAAATAAGGTCGTAGGAAACAATGGGGATGCTGGCGCTTTTTCGCAGTATGGCGGCGAAATCGCCAAGATCCGCATCGATCAGCTTGCCACACATAGTGCAGAGCGCATGCTCATGCGGGGTAGGGGTCTTGTCATAAAAATCCGCTCCCGTTGCCGTTTTTATGTGACCGATGTACCCATCCTCAGTCAGAGCGTGCAGGTTGTTATAAACGGTGGCAAGCACCATATTGGGGTAATAGACCTTGACACGCTTAAAGATCTCGTCGGCTTGCAAATGCCCCTCGGAATCTCGCAGGACCTGCAAAACGGCGGCTCTTTTTTGAACCATAGCGCACCTCCTTTTAGAATTGTTCTAAAATTAGTATATCACGCGCTTGGCGTCTTGTCAAGAGAAAATTTAAAGTTTTTCTAATTTTTCAGATACCCCATGATAGTGCTATCACGGGGTATCTTCAGGGGCTTACTTTTTATTTCACATCGCACGCAAAGAGATGCACGTTTTCCGCGCCCCAGGTCTCAAGAAATTCTACGGTTACGGTCTTGCCCGTACAGGCAAGAGGCAATCTTACCAAGGAATAGTAATTGTTATCGGTCTCGTATATGGGCTTGCCGTCCACCAATACGCGGAATGCCTTTACCAGCGTAGCGGGTACCTTTACGGGCTCAAAATCCTTACCCACGTTCAGCTTTTGTGCAAACACACGCATTTTCCTGTTCGGGGTAATGCTCTCGCGCGAGTAATCTCGGTCAAACAGAATGCGAAGTTGGGAGAGGGGCTCGGATTGGTCAAATGTAAATTCCAGCTTGGCACCAATGGGCAGGCATGTGAGGTTTTGCTCCTCGTCACTGCGAGGGCGCTCGATGCCGTTAAATAGGATCGCCTTTTCGGCGTCGCCGAGGTTCACGGTCGCATTTTGGGTGAGTGCGGGGATCTTGCGGGGAACGCCCGGCAAAAAGATGCCGTCGTCAAGCTGCATTTGCTGCAGCTCCTTTACCAATGCACCCATGATATCGCGGGGCAGCAGCCCCTTGCGGTGGCAGAGCACTGCGGCGTTGCCCATTGCTTGCCCAAGGAGCGAGCAGGTAGCCATTACGCGTGTTGAGCTCATTGCGGCGTGCGTGGCACTGATGTTTCTGCCCGCAAAGAAGAGGTTTTCGATATTTTTGGAGTAAAGCACGCGGTAGGGAATACCGTAAGGCGAGGGGGCGGGATGTAGGATCGAGGGGGTATCGGTTGCGGTGTTGGCGTAAAAGCCCTTGGGGTTGTGGTCGTCCATCGGCCAGCCGCCGTAGGCGATCACATCCTCAAATACGCCGCCCGCCTCTACCTCCTGCTGCGTCAGCATATGTGCGCCCTCAAAGCGCACCGTTTCGCGCTTGCCGGGCAAAAAGCCTACCCATTCCAGCTCCCAGTTTTCACAATTGTGGTCGCCGCGGTTTTTGATGTGGTCCCAGATGCCGAATGCGATCTTGAGCAGCTCGTCGCGCATCTCCTCTGCATCGCGCAGGCTGTTGCGGTCACCGCCCAGCTCGATCCACCAGAGGTTGCACCCGCTTGTGCCAATGGTCTGGTCGCGGAAGGTGCTGTGCTTGACGTCAGCGCCCGGCACAACGGCAAAATCCTCATCCCTTTCATAAACATATGCCCATTCGGGGGGCGTGAATTTCACGGGATGGTCGGTCTCGCGTGCCTGCACCAGAAGGCTCATTCCCATGGTGTGTGTATCGGCTACCTCGCGTGCCATCTTCTCACCCGTTTCGGATTTTTCCTCTCTGCCCATGCGCGCCTTGGCGGGGGTGAGGAAGGCAAGGATGCCGTCCCCCGAGCAATCGGCAAAATAGGTTGCCTCCACGGTGTGCCAGGTGTAGGTCGTCAGCTGCCATGCGCGAATGCTCTTGATACGTGTATCGGTGCTTTCGGCATCTACACAGGTGGTGTTTAAAAGCAGGGTGATATTTTTCTCCGCCTTGACCTTGCCAAACAGAACGCTATCCCACAGCGTTGCGGCAAGCGTGGGGTTGCGGTAGATATTTTCCTCCTCAAATTCAGCCAAAATGCCGGTTTCGCGGTCGTATTTTCCCTTCGCGCCGCGCACCCACATGCGGATCTCCGAGGAGCAGTTTCCGCCAAGCATGGGTCTGTCCTGCACCAGCACCACCTTCACGCCCTTTCTTGCCGCAGTCAGCGCTGCGATCGTGCCCGAAAGTCC
>CAZOWH010000211.1:0-2455 GCA_964583425.1 uncultured Lachnospiraceae bacterium | reverse complement strand
GATAAATGAGGTCGGTCAACGGTCCGTAGAACGCGCGGAAGGAGGTGCATGCCTTTACCACGACCATCTGGAATGTGGTAGGCTCATACCCGAATGCGCGATACAGGCAAGGATCGCCGTTATAACGGTGCTGGGTGGTGACGACCACAATAGTATTGCGGATCCTCACGACCGCAGAGGGACCGAAATCAACAAACGTGCCGTGGAACGGCACCACACCGTCAAAGAGCGACTTGACCTGCGCCTCCACCGCCACCGGCGTGTAAAGCTTTTCGCTGATGGTTGCACCGAGCGTAGCCCTTACGGTATTACCCACGCCAGCTTCCTTACAAGCGGCAACAAAGGCGCTGTCATTGATGTACATGAGCCCCTGCACGTCGGAGCCGAGGGCGAGAATACGCTCGATCACCTCGGGGCTGTCACCGGCGGAGCCTGCGTTGGAGGAATCAGCAAAATCGTTAAGGATCACGGGCTTGCCGCTCTCGTTCCTCTCTGCCATCTTGATGATATCATCAACGCTTGTGAGATCGGTTCTAAACTCGTGGCGCATGTCGTAAAGCCCACCTGCCAGCTCCCTTGCGATCTCGGCGGCAGCATTCTCATCCTCGCTGATGGCAACGATCGAGCTGTAGCCATCCTTGACGTCAAGCCAAGGCTGCATTTGCGATACCGAGAAGTCAAGCAGCTTTCCTGCTGCTACATAACCATGACCCTTTTGCATCAGCGAATGAAAGGGCTCGGTTTCGGTGGTATAAGAGCTTGCCGGAACGATCATCGGTATCTGCACATACGCCATGCGGGGCTTGATCTCGCCCCTCACGATGCCAAGGCAAAGTTTTGCCGCACGCTCACCCGTTTCCCATATATCAATGTGAGGATATCTTTGGTAAAGCGAAATGGTATTTGCGTTTTCCACCATGCGCTGTGTTACGTTTGCGTGAAGATCAAGCCCCACGGTGATCGGCACCTTATCTCCCACGATCTCGCGAACTGCCACGATGATATCACCCTCGGGGTCGTCGCTTCCCTCGCTTTGTGCTGCGCCGTGCATGAAGAGCACCACGCCATCAAGCGGCAGGCTTTGGCGCGTTACCTCCTTCAGCTGGGCGATATAATCGTCAAGCACAGGCTGCTCGATGATAGAGCCGGGCTGCGCGCTCATAAAGCCGCCCGCAACGATCTCGGCGCCCGCCTCATGAAGCACGCGGTAGCAGCCGCCAATGCCATCGGCACCCTCGTTACAGCGGACGTGATCACGTGCGTAATCAAGCATCTTCTGCCCAAAGTGAAATTGCTTTCTTTTGTATTGCTCAAGACCTGTTTTGCCCGGAGCAAAGGAATTGATCTCCTGATGGAGACCGCCAAGTAAGATTTTGATAAGTCACATCCCCTTCTCAGTGGTTTTGGAGCTTGCAAAGCAAACTCCGACACTTTATTATCTCACATTCCGGCGCACTTGTCAATACTTTCGGGCAAAATTCCTCACTTTTTTACCCCACTTTTCCGCGGATTTGCAACACAACCCCACAAAATGCATTTTGAGGAATGTGGTTTTAAAAACTCAAACACGCAAATTGCGTACACTTTCAACATTTTCCGCAAATTCAACATTTTAGTGTTGACTTTTTTAGTTTTTTGCGTTATAATATTAATATTCTGCGAAATATTGTCATCTTTCGCGAAAAATCCCTCAACGCCACAAGGAGATCTTTATGCTGACATCGGAACGCCAACGACTCATCAAAGAAGAAGCCATTAAGGCGGGCGAGGTCTCGATTTCCGAGCTTGCCAAAAAATATAACGTTTCTATTGAAACCATACGTCGCGATATCAACTTTCTTTCCGAAAAAAACTTACTGAAAAAGGTGCGCGGCGGCGCAGTGCCGATCCAATTTGCCGTGCGCGAGGATACCTACGATGTCCGCCACCGCAAAAATCACACCGCCAAGGCAGCCATTGGTGACTATATTGCAGCCAACCTGATCGAGGACAACGATACCATTGCCATTTCCAGCGGCAGCACCATGGAGATTCTTGCCGCCTCTATTTCGGCGCGCAACGTGCTTGTAGTTACGAACTCTATCAAGATCGCCTCCATTCTGCAAAATCGCATGCGCCAGAACCTGATGTCGGGCGAGGTGATCATGCTTGGCGGCATTATACGTGCCGACGAGCATTACACCGGCGGCACGCTTGCCGTGGATATGCTGAAGAAATTTACCTTTAACAAGGCGTTTCTCGGTATTTCCGCTATCAGCGGCAGAGATGTGATGACCTCCAACATAGAGGAAGGCGTTATTATGTCCACTATGATCGACCACGCGCGCTTTTGCTGCGTGGCGACCGACTCCAGCAAATTTGATGTACGCTCGACCTATACCTTTGCCGATCTTGCCGAGATCGATGCTGTGGTGACCGAGGAGGGCGCCGATATCGCCGAGGAGACTGATGAAGC
>CAZOWH010000210.1:0-2456 GCA_964583425.1 uncultured Lachnospiraceae bacterium | reverse complement strand
AGCGCGACCTTGCCAAGGTCGAGGTGGCGGGTTCGAGCCCCGTAATCCGCTCCAACAAAGAAAACCACCCCATTCGGGGTGGTTTTCTTTGTTGAAACGGATCGCGGCTGCAAGCACCCGCGCGGGTCTCGAAGAGAGCCGCAGCGGGGCAAGTTCTCCGTTTTGCAAAGCAAATGAGGGCGTTCAGCCCTCAAGGAGAACTTTGCTTTTCAAACCGCACAGCGGTTTGAAAATGACGAGCACCCGTAATCCACGGGGTGGTTTTTTCTCGTTCCGGAGGGAATTACGGGGTCGCGAACCCGTTGCGTGGCAAAGCCACGCGGCGGGAAGAATGCCGTTCGCCGCGCGACGGCGGTGTTCAGCCGCCGAGGCATTCTGTTTTATTCGCCGCAGGCGAATTAGACGAGCCCCGTGCCCTCCCTTCCCCATTCGGGGTGGTTTTCTTTTTTGAAACGGATCGTGGTGCTTTTTGTCGCAAATCGGAAATACACGCGCAATGGCTCTTGCAATTCTTTTCCATCTATGCTACAATAAATGTGTTGCGCCGAGGCGCATGCCCTTGCGCAACAACCATTTCAATAAAATGATTTGAGGCTATCGTGGAATCACAAAACAAAAAATCCAATGTGCTCACTAATCCATTCGTGATCGCACTTTTAGCGCTTCTTTGCTGTGCGCTTTGGGGCAGCGCCACGCCTGCGATAAAAACCGGTTATCGACTGCTGCAGGTGGAGGGGGTGGCATCCATTATGCTCTTTGCGGGTGTGCGCTTTTTTCTTGCAGGTGTGCTCACGATCATCATTTTCAGCACCGCCCGCAGAAAGATCCTTTTCCCAAAAAAGAAAAATTTCGGATGTGTGCTCACCGTCAGTGCTTTTCAAACGGTCATCCAGTATATATTTTTCTATCTCGGTCTTGCCTACACCAGCGGCGTAAAGGGCACGGTTGCCAGCGGCTCTGCGGCATTTTTTGCGGTACTCAGCGCCTCGCTGCTGTTTAAGCAAGAGCGCTTGAGTGCCAAAAAGATACTGGCATGCGTTGCGGGCTTTCTCGGCATTATCATCATCAATCTTGACGGACTTACCTTTACCAAAGACTGGCTTGACCTAATGGGCGTTGGAATGGTGCTGCTCTCTGCCGTTGCTTACTCGATCTCCTCGGTGCTGATGAAAAAATATTCCGCGAAAGAGGATCCTGTTACCATCAGCGGATATCAGTTTGTGATAGGCGGTCTTTTTATGATTGCCGTAGGGCTCATTGCCGGCGGCAAGATCACGCTTGACAGCGTTGGCGGCGTTGCCGATCTGATCTATCTTTCCCTGCTCTCTGCGATTGCTTATTCAATTTGGGGAATTTTACTGAAGCACAATCCCGTTTCAAGGGTAACTGTTTTCAGCTTTGCAACACCCGTGTTTGGCGTACTTCTTACCATGCTGTTCTTGCCGGGAGAATCCGGCAAGGTCAACCCCTTAAACCTCGCACTTACCTTGGTGCTGATCTCAACGGGTATTCTGCTGCTCAATTACCGAAAGCAGAAAAAGTAAGATGAGTTTATTTAAAATAAATACATTACGGAGGCATTTTTATGAGCGATATAAAACGACCGATCTGCCAATATGCTTGCGGCGAGCTGGAGGAATCCGGCACGGAGGCACTGCGGCTTTATCTACCCACGAATGAAGGATATATCAATTATACTTTTATTCACTCCGTAAACCAAGCAAAAAACTGTAACGTGTGGCGCATGGGTCCTGCTTATCACTGCGCGGAGATCGACGGCGAAAAAACCCTGCTCACCACCTTGAGATCCGAGTGGGAAATGGCAATACGCCTGAAGGGCAGCCCCGATTTTATCGGGGGTGTGATACACGGCGATGAGATCATGACGGGCGTGCAATTTAAGCTTGACGGCAAGGAGATCGCCCCGGAAGAGCTGGTGGAGCAAACACCGTTTGACACCCTTACCATGGAGGTGTACTCGAACGGCTTTGACCCCAGTAACGGCACCACGCACGTGCTGCGGCACACAAATCTGCTCACGGCAGACCGAAGCGGCATTCGCACCGAGCAGACTGTCGAGTGGGTGACCGACGCAGAGCTTGTTTCCTCTTATATGGCAATGATGCCGCCCTTTAAGAAGTTTACCTCACACTACCACACAGATCAAAACACTCTCCCCTGCCCTATTGAAGCAAAAAAAATGCTGAAAACAGCACCGATTAAAACACTTTGTCTGACGGGAGAAGAGGGCTTCTCCTTTTCCATGACAGTGGAAAAATACCTCAGCGACGGGGGGAATAACATCTTTTCCATCACCGACAACGGCGGCGGCTCCTACAATAAAATGTATTTTGTGCTGGCGCACGGCGGCAAGGCGCAGCGCGGCGACGTGTGGCATACCACCACGCTCTACCGCATTCATAAAAATTAATAAAAAAGCCGATACGGAATGAAAT
>CAZOWH010000209.1:0-2519 GCA_964583425.1 uncultured Lachnospiraceae bacterium | reverse complement strand
GTGCGCCCGATGGGGCTTTGGTCGATATCGATGACCTTATCAAGGTGCTCGATGCCCTCTATTTTATCGTGCGGTCCTGCATAGGTGGCGGCGCGGTTTAATTTATGCGCAAGATATGGGTAAAGAATGCCGTTGACAAGCGAGGATTTGCCTGAACCCGAAACGCCCGTAACACACACAAGTGCACCCAAGGGAATATCCACGTCAATGCCCTTCAGGTTGTTCTGACGCGCACCGTGTACCGAGAGAAAATGCCCGTTGCCCACGCGGCGTTCCTTCGGCACAGGGATCGACTTTTTGCCCGATAAATAGGCACCTGTGATGGAATTTTCACATTTCATGATCTCGGCAGGCGTGCCTGCGGCAACCACCTCACCGCCGTGGATACCCGCCCCGGGACCGATATCCACGATAAAATCCGCTGCCTCCATTGTTTCCTCGTCATGCTCAACCACAAGCACGCTGTTGCCGAGGTCACGGAGCCGCTGCAGCGTGCGAATGAGCTTGATATTATCGCGCTGATGCAAGCCGATGCTGGGCTCATCAAGGATATAAAGCACGCCCATCAACGACGAGCCGATCTGCGTGGCGAGACGAATGCGCTGTGCCTCGCCGCCCGAAAGCGTGCCCGCGCGGCGGGCAAGGGTAAGGTAATCAAGCCCCACGCTGATGAGAAATCCAAGGCGTGCGCGCACCTCCTTGAGTATCTCCTTTGCAATGGTCTCCTCGGTCTCGGTCAGTGCGAGATTATTGACAAAATCAAGCGCATCTGCAACAGAAAGGTTACAGAAATCGTCGATGTTTTTTCCGCCCACCGTGACGGCAAGCACGGTTTTCGAAAGGCGCTTGCCACCGCATTCGGGACAGAGCGCATCCTCAATAAAATCGTCGTAATACTCATTTCCGCCCATGTTCATACGGTTTTCGATCATTTTGACAAGTCCATCGAACTTGACGACCTGCTCATGCCGCTCCTTGGCAAAATAGCGTACCACATGGTACTTTTCCTCGCCCGAGCCATAGTAAAGCACGTGAAGCTGCTCCTTGGTAAAATCCTTTACGGGCGTATCAAGCGTGAAGCCGAAGCGCTCACCGACAGCGGCAAAGAGCGGGCCGTTCCAGCTGACGGTTTCAAGAGTTTTAAAGCCGTTTACAGCAATAGCTCCCTGCGAAAGTGAAAGGCTATCATCGGGAATGAGCTTATAGACCGCCAGACGGCGCATTTGCCCAAGACCCGCGCAATGCGGACAAGCGCCCTGCGGGTTATTAAAGGAAAACATGCGCGGCTCCAGCTCGCCAAAAGAAATGCCATGCTCCTCACAGGCATAATTCTGCGAGAAGGCAAGCTCGCCCTGTGCCTCCTCCCCCTCCCTTGCCACGGGCGAGATCAAAAGATTGCCATCGGCAAGCGAGAGCGCGGTTTCAACCGAGTCGCCAAGGCGCGCGCGGATATCGCCGCGGAGAACCAATCGGTCCACCACGACCTCAACGGTATGCTTTTTGTTTTTATCGAGTTTGATCTCCTCAGAGAGCTCGTACATGCTGCCATCTATGCGCACGCGCACATAGCCGCTTTTACGGGCATCATTCAGCACCTTTTTATGCATGCCCTTCTGCGCACGCACCACGGGTGCAAGCACCAAAAAGCGCGTGCCCTCAGGCATCGCGAGAATGCGGTCAACGATCTGATCCTTTGACTGCTGACGGATCTCCTTGCCGCACACGGGACAGTGAGGCACACCGATGCGAGCGTAAAGAAGGCGAAGATAATCGTAGATCTCCGTCACAGTGCCGACAGTAGAGCGCGGGTTTTTGGAGGTGGTCTTTTGGTCAATGGAGATCGCGGGAGAAAGCCCTTCAATGGTATCAAGATCGGGCTTATCCAACTGACCGAGGAACATACGCGCGTAGGAGGAGAGCGACTCCACAAAGCGGCGATGCCCCTCGGCATAAATGGTATCAAAGGCAAGTGAGGACTTGCCAGAGCCCGAAAGACCCGTCAGTACCACCAGCTTATCACGCGGAATGGTGACATCTATATTTTTGAGATTATGGACGCGAACGCCCTTCAAAATAAGTTCGTTTGGCATATTACTCTTCCTTGTTTTCTCGTAATTCCCTGATCTTATCACGCAGGAAAGCCGCCTGCTCAAATTCAAGCCGCTTGGCGGCATCCCGCATTTCGGCAGTGAGGGTTTCAATAAGCTTGGCGCGCTCGGTTTTGGTAAGCTTCTTTTTGCCCTTGCCGCCCTTTGCCTCATCGGTTGCCTTGCCGATATCAATGATATCATGCACACCCTTGACAATGGTTTTGGGCGTGATGCCGTTTGCCTTGTTATAGGTATCCTGTATCGCACGGCGGCGCTCGGTCTCCGCAATGGCAGTGCGCATCGATTTGGTGATGCTGTCGGCATACATAATGACCTTACCCGAGGCGTTGCGCGCGGCACGGCCAATGGTCTGTATCAGTGAGGTCTCGGTGCGCAAAAAGCCCTCCTTATCGGCATCGAGGATTGCCA
>CAZOWH010000208.1:1621-2594 GCA_964583425.1 uncultured Lachnospiraceae bacterium | reverse complement strand
GCCGCATACGAATATTCCCTCGGTCTTAACGGTCTCGGGGCGTGTGCGACGCAGTATTCCTCGGAGTACATGCATGTCTATTCCTATGACGGCAATGAGGTGCACACCATCTCCTTTGCCAAGGGCAAGCCAAAGACCGAGCTAAAAAGCCGCGAGCTGGATAAAAAGGAGCGCCGCACGGGTACGGTCATCCGCTGGAGACCCGACCTTGAGGTGTTTACCGATATCAAGATCCCGCATGAGTTTTTCATTGACACCATGCACCGCCAAGCGGTGGTAAACCCCGGCATCACCTTCACGCTTCGTTTACAGCAAAATGATGGTCAGTTTACCGAGCAGAGCTTTGTTTACCAAAATGGCATTTCCGATTATATCCTGGAGCAAGTGGGTGATACCGCCAAAACAGAGCCGGTGCTCTGGCACCTGGAGACTAAGGGCCGCGACCGTGATGACAAGGCGGATTACAAACTAAAGGCAGATATTTCGTTTTGTGTTTCCAACACGGTAACGGCGACCGAATATTACCACAACTCAAGTTTTCTTGAGCACGGCGGCTCGCCCGACAAGGCGGTGAAGCTTGCCTTTGTGGCATCCATGGATGCTTACCTGAAAAACAACAACAAGTATAACAAGGGGGAGAAAAGCATTACCTTTGAGGATGTGCGCGATTGCTTGTTCCTTGTGATCAACAGCTTCTCCACCCTCACCTCCTATGAAAACCAAACCAAAAAATCGATCACAAACTCCTTTATTTACGAGGCGTTGCGCGACTTTTTGCGCCAGCAGCTGAATTTTTATCTCATTGAGCACCCCACCGAGGCTGAGATATTTGCCAATCAGGTGCTGATCAACAAGCGCAGCCGTGAAAATGCGGACAAGGCGCGCATTGAGATCAAAAAGAAGCTGACCGGCACCATTGACATCGCCAACCGCGTGGAAAAGTTTGTAAACTGCCGCTCGAAGGACCCCGATG
>CAZOWH010000208.1:0-1611 GCA_964583425.1 uncultured Lachnospiraceae bacterium | reverse complement strand
GACTCGGCACTGACCTCATGTAAGCTGGGGCGTGCAGCAGAGTTCCAAGCAATTATTCCCGTGCGCGGTAAGACCCTCAACTGCGTGAAGGCAAGCTATGACCGTATTTTTAAAAACGACATCATCACAGACCTCCTACGCGTGATCGGCTGCGGCGTGGAGATCGATGGCAAGATCAAGGGTGACATCAACCGCTTTGATCTCTCCCAGCTGCGCTGGTCAAAGATCATTATTTGTACCGATGCAGATGAGGACGGCTTCCAGATCCGCACACTGCTCCTCACCCTCTTTTACCGTTTGCTCCCCACCCTTTTGCGCGAGAAAAAGGTGTTTATTGCAGAATCGCCCCTCTTTGAGATCACCACAAAGGAGGAGATCCTATTTGCTTACAACGAATTTGAAAAGGCGGAGATCCTCAAAAAGCTGGATGCCGAGGGCAGAAAATACACCCTGCAGCGCTCTAAGGGTCTTGGCGAGAACGAGCCCGATATGATGTGGCAGACCACCATGAACCCAGCGACCCGACGCCTGATCTCGGTGGAACCCGCGGATGTAGCGCGCACCGAATACATGTTTGATGTGCTGATGGGTGATAATCTTGCCGAGCGCAAGGTATTTATTGCAGCACACGGCGGCGAGTATATCAAGGATGCGGACATCTAAAAATACCGCATTTGACGCAAAAAAGCGAGAAAAACGCATAAAATTGAACAAAAGAGCATGGTTTTATGGCAGCCATGCTCTTTTTTATGTAAAAATCGGTTGACATTATCCCCCCTCTGCCTTGCAAAATTTGTTAGAGCATGATACAATATAAACACGATAAACAATGTGTTGCCGGCAAGGATCCCGCATATTGTTTTATCGATCATTAATTTTCGGGAGGAAACCAATTTATGATGCCATTTGTAATCGCAGGAATTGCCTTACTCGCCTTTGCTCTTATCCTCATTGTAATCGGCTACATGAAGGCTCCGCCGGATACCGCCTATATCATTTCGGGTCTCGGCAAAAAACGCATTCTCATTGGTAAAGCCGGTTGGCGCATCCCCTTCTTTACCCGTGTGGATAAGCTCTCGCTTGGCGTGATGCAGGTGGATGTCAAAACATCCGAGGCTGTACCCACCAACGAGTTTATCAACGTATCGGTTGACGGTGTTGCCAACATTAAGATCTCCTCCGATCCCGAGCTCTTGAAGCGCGCGGCTGAGTCACTCCTTGGCAAAAACAGACAAGAGATGATCACGCTTGTGACGCAGGTGCTTGAGGGTAACATGCGCGAGATCGTGGGCTCGGTGGGCCTCAAGGAAATGGTGCAGGACCGCCAAGGCGTTGCCAAGAAGATCACCGAAAACGTGGTACCCGACATGGAAAAGCTGGGTATTGAGGTGGTAAACTTCAACATTCAGAACTTCAAGGATGGTGCCGGTACGATCGAAAACATGGGTATTGACAACGTGGAGCAGATCCGCAAGAACGCCCAGATCGCCAAGGCAAACGCCCAAAGAGACATTGCCATTGCCACCTCCAACGCACAGCAGGAGGCAAACGCCGTAAAGGTAGAGGCGGAAAAGAAGATCGCCGAGCAGAATGCAGAGCTTGCCGTACAGC
>CAZOWH010000207.1:0-2599 GCA_964583425.1 uncultured Lachnospiraceae bacterium | reverse complement strand
GGAAGACCATGGGAGAGAACGGCTCTATGTATAAGACGCCGCCTTGCTATAATATTTATATGGCACAGCTGGTCTACGAGTGGCTGCTCTCGTTCGGCGGTCTTGCAGAGATGAAGAAATACAATGAGAGAAAGGCAGCTGTGCTTTATGAGTATCTCGATAGCCAAAGCTATTACATTGCTCCTGTCAAGAAGGAGAGCCGCTCGATGATGAACGTTACCTTTGTCACCGGTGATGCCGAGCTTGATAAGAAATTTGCCAAGGAGGCAGGCGCTGCAGGGCTGAAAAACCTCAAGGGTCACCGCTCGGTCGGCGGCATGCGCGCCTCGATTTATAATGCAATGCCCGCCGAGGGCGTTGACAAGCTGGTGGCATTCATGAAGGAGTTTGCCGCTGACAATCCCAAAGCCTGAAAGGAAATTACTATGAATAATATACTTTTGCTCAATAAAATTGCCAAGGTCGGCACCGACCGTCTTGATCCCGCTATGTATCAATGCGGCACCGATGTAGAGGCGCCCATCGGCGTGATGGTGCGCTCCGCCAAGCTTCATGATATGACCTTTAACCCCGAGCTGCTTGCCATTGCGCGTGCGGGTGCGGGTGTCAACAACATTCCCGTAGAGCGCTGTGCCGAGGAGGGCATTGTGGTATTCAACACTCCCGGCGCCAACGCAAACGGTGTCAAGGAGCTTGCCATCTGCGCGCTCCTGCTTGCCTCCCGCGATGTAGTGGGCGGTATCAACTGGGCACACTCTCTTGCAGGCACCAACGATGTTGCCAAGCAGGTTGAGGCAGGCAAGTCTCAATTTGCAGGCACCGAGATCAAGGGCAAGACCCTTGGCGTTATCGGTCTTGGCGCCATTGGCGGTCTTGTGGCAAACGCCGCTGTCAAGCTTGGCATGAACGTTGTGGGCTGTGACCCGTATCTTTCGGTTGCGGGAGCTTGGAATCTTGACCACCACATTGAAAAGGCGGCTACGTATGAGGAGGTCTATGCCAAGGCAGATTACCTCACGCTCCATGTCCCCGCTACCGAAACCACTAAGGGTATGATCAATAAAGATACCATTGCACAAATGAAAAACGGCGTAAAGATCATCAACCTCGCACGTGCCGAGCTGGTGAATGCCGCCGATCTTGCCGCGGCAATGGAGTGTGGCAGGGTTTCGGCATACGTAACCGATTTTCCAACCGAGGAAACGGTTGCCATTCCCGGTGCTATCGTCATTCCTCACCTTGGTGGCTCCACCGAGGAGGCGGAGGAAAACTGCGCTGTGATGGCTGCCGATGAGCTGGATGAGTACATTCGCTACGGCAACATTCGCAATAGCGTCAACTATCCCGCTACCGCCATGCCCGTTTCTGCCAAGTCGCGCGTGTGCGTGCTGCATGCCAACGTGCCCGCTATGCTTGCCAATGTTTCGGCTGTCATGGCAAAGGATGGTATCAACATTGAAAACATGCTCAACAAATCCAAGGGTGAAAACGCCTACACCATTCTTGAGGTCAATGACACCGTGACCGAGCAGGTGGAAAAGGATATTGCCGCGCTTGAGGGCGTGCGCCGCGTCAGAACCATTCGCTTTGCATAATTGGCATAAAATAAAAGAAGAGCGCTGCGGCGCTCTTCTTTATTTTAAAATTATTTTAAAATTTTGTATCCCTATTGCCAAAAGCAGATGGAATGTGGTATAATATACTATGTATTATTATCTTTTGTAAAATGCCGCGTGTGCGGCGGGAGGTACTTTTTTGATTATCGCACTTGAAAATGCCAGACACGAATTGATCGATATGCGCGAAAAGCTGCAGGATCTCGGCGGGGCGCTGCGCGTGGAGGATCTTGCCGCGCGCGTGGCGGAGCTCGAGCAAAAAACGGCAGATCCCAGCTTTTGGTCCGATCCCAACTCCTCCAAGGTGCTACAGGAGCTAAAGCAGAGCAAGGATACCATTGCCGATTACGAGGCTCTTTGCGCACGTCTTGAGGATGCCATTGCCCTCGCCGAGATTGCCATTGAGACAGAGGACGAGAGCTGCGTGGAGGAGGTAGAGGGTGAGCTGGTTGCCATTCGCGCGGAGGAGGATACCCAACGCATGGAGGTGCTCCTCAACGGGGAATATGATCGCAGCAACGCCATCGTTTCCTTCCATCCCGGTGCAGGCGGCACCGAGGCGCAGGACTGGGCACAGATGCTTTATCGTATGATCACGCGCTGGGCAGAGCGTAGAGGCTTCAAATATAAGCTGGTTGACTGGCTTGACGGCGATATGGCGGGCATTAAGAGTGCCACCATCATGGTAGAGGGAACCAATGCATACGGCTACCTCAAAAGCGAGAACGGCGTGCATCGTCTGGTGCGCGTGTCGCCCTTTGATGCCGCAGGCAGACGTCAGACCTCCTTTGCCTCCATTGAGGTCATGCCCGAGTTTGAGGATGTGGATGCCGTGGAGATCCGCGAGGAGGATATCGAGGTCACCGCCCACCGTTCGAGCGGTGCGGGCGGTCAGCACATCAACAAGACCGACTCTGCGATCCGTATTCTGCATAAGCCCACGGGCATTGTGGTCGGCTGTCAGACCGAGCGCAGCCAGCTGC
>CAZOWH010000206.1:0-2599 GCA_964583425.1 uncultured Lachnospiraceae bacterium | reverse complement strand
TTCTTGCACGAACGGGGAAGTGTGTGCTAAGCTGTGCATGCCGTTGCTCCTCAAATGCGGCTTGGTGGCTTGTTAAGACGGAGTTTTTGTTAAAAAGTTGACTCCACAACAAAAATGCAGTATAATGAAAAGGATCAATGATCGGTTGGAGGGAACTGAGATGAAAAAGGATCGCTTTGAAATTCTTTCTGCCTCTGTTTTGCGACTGGTGAAGTCGGTACAGTCGCTAAAGGCACGTAAAATGGCGGAATATGACCTCAAGGGCACCAACGCGGCGGTTTTGTGCCGTGTTCTTGAAAGCGGCACGGGGCTTACCGCTACCGAGCTTGCTGCTGCTTGTGAGATCGATAAGGCGCAGGTCTCGCGCTGTGTGGCAGAGCTGACCGAAAAGGGCTTTCTTTGTCGCGATGCGGGCGAGGAACGCCGCTATAAGCAAAAATATCGCCTCACTGCAGAGGGGCAGCGCGCCGCGCTTGATGTCAGCCGCTCCATGGCGGAGATCGAGGAGACCGTGAGCAAAAACCTCACCCCCACGGAGCTGGATAATTTTTATCACACGCTCTATCGGCTTTGTGATAATTTTGAAGAGCTGCTGCACAGACAAGGCGAAAAGTCGTTATAAAAATGAAAAATATTATATAAAATAACACTTTCATTATTGACTTTGTTTTTTTGTGATGTTACAATGAAACTACAAATTTGCTTCGCAAAGGAGAATTACGATGAGAGCAAATCACGACGTGCATACTCACAACTATCTTTCCAGCTGCTGCGGTGACAATCAAGCAACCGTGGAAAGCTTTATTGCACAGGCAAAGTCACTTGACGTGAAGCTTTTGGGCTTCTCCAACCACACGTGGGATGAAAGCATTCCGCTGCCCGCCCCCTCCGGCTTTTACAAAAAGCAGAGCATGGCGTTTGAAATGCAGATCAAGAGCCAGATTCCCGAAAAGGTAGAAGGGCTCAAGATCCTTATCGGTGCTGAGACCGAGTATTGCGGCATGTACGATGTGCTTGGTATGGGCAAGGAGGCGGCGCTGCAGCTTGATTTTCTCCTCATTCCGCACTCTCACGTGCATATGCGCAATTTTGTTATGCCCGCTACCGAGGATGTAACCAATGCACGCAGCAACCTTGCCGAGATCTTAGCAGGCGTTGAGGGCATTTCTCCCGAGCGCGCGCTGGCAATGGCAAATGGCTATCCCGAGGCAGAGCTTGAGCCCTTTATGAAGGAGAAAAAGGTGGATTATATCAAATTTGTTTCCGATTTTATGGTAGAGAGCTTCCGCGGTCTCATGAACAACGAAACACTCAAGACCTACAGCGATCTTGTGCCCATTTCGGTGGCGCACCCTTTCCAGCCCGTTGGCTCCTTTGGCATGCGCCCCGCCATGATGCAGCTGATCTCGGATAACACCTACGGTGAGCTGTTTGAGGTGGCAGCCGCACGCGGTATCGGCCTTGAGATCAACGGCGCCGTAGAGGATCCCGAGTGCTACCGCATGTTTGGCGTTGCCAAGGAGTGCGGCTGTAAGTTTACCATTGGCTCGGATGCCCACACGCCCCCCCACATGGCAAAGATCTTCAACAATGAAAAAATGACCACAGCCCTTGGTATCACCGAGGAGCATTTGATGGATTTCGTTCGCGTATAAGGAGAAAAACAATGCAGGTGCTTCATGATGTGCACACGCACAATTACTTATCCAGCTGCTGCGGTGACAACCAGGCAACGGCAGCTTCTATGATCGAGCAGGCAAAGTCAACCGGCCTCAAGCTGATCGGCTTTTCCAACCACACATGGGATGAAAGCATCCCGCTGCCCGCCCCCTCGGGCTTTTACAAAAAGCAGAGCATGGCGTATGAAATGCAGATCAAGAGCCAAATTCCCGAAAATATTGAGGGAATTAAGGTGCTTATCGGCGCCGAGACCGAGTATTGCGGCATGTATGACGTGCTTGGTATGGGCAAGGAGGCAGCACTGCAGCTTGACTATTTGCTGATCCCGCACTCTCATGTGCACATGCGCAATTTTGTTATGCCCGCCACGCCCGATGTGGTTCGTGCGCGTGCCAAGCTTGCCGAGATCTTAGCAGGCGTTGAGGGCATTTCTACCGAGCGCGCCGAGGCGCTTGCCAAAAGCTACCCCGAAAAGGAGCTTGACCCCTTCATGGGTGAGAAAACGGTGGATTACGTCAAATATGTCTCCGATTTCATGGTAGAGAGCTTCCGCGGTCTTATGAATAACGAAACACTCAAAACCTACAGCGACCTCATTCCCGTATCGGTTGCACATCCCTTCCAGCCCGTCGGCTCCGCACCGCTGCATAACGATATGCTGAAGCTGATCTCGGATAATACCTTTGGTGAGCTTTTTGAGATGGCGGCAAAGCGCGGCATCGGTCTTGAGATCAATAACCGCGTGCGCAACCCCGAGGTCATCCGAATGCTTGGCGTTGCCAAGGAGTGCGGCTGTAAGTTCACCTTCGGCTCTGATGGCCATGGCAAGGACGAAATGCAAACGGTCTTTGATGTGGAAAAGTGCTTCGAGCCGCTGGGCTTCACCGAGGACGACCTGATGGACTTCGTTCGGGTGTAA
>CAZOWH010000205.1:0-2634 GCA_964583425.1 uncultured Lachnospiraceae bacterium | reverse complement strand
GATAGGGCTCGTTTTCCCACAGCCCGGCACCGATCTCGCGCAGCTCGCGCACGGGGGTGACGGTAAGTCCGAAGCGCGCAGCGGTCGGGCGCACGGTATTCATGGCGCGACAAAGGTCACTCGCATAAACGGCATCGATCCTTTCGTGTGCGGCAAGATAATCGGCAATGGCATCAGCTTGCCTTTTGCCAAGCTCTGTTAGCTCCACATCGGTGTGGGCGGCAAACAAATGTGCCACATTGGCTTCGCTTTGTCCATGGCGCACCATCAGTATTCTTGTCATTATAAAAGCTCCTTCATAGCAGAGGTGTTGTATTCCTTCAAATGTGCGGTGTAGCCATGCACCAATCGGGTAAACCTTCCGTTTTCCACTTGATAGATGGTGATGGCGGCATTATCAATGTTGCTGTAGCCGGATGCCTCGCGGTAGGTGTCGCCGTGTGCGATACAGTCAATGCAGCGCACAGCACCGCCGTGCGTAAATACAGCAACGGTCTTGCCCTCGTTTTCGGCAAGAATTCTGTTTGTCGCATCCGCAACACGTGCAAAGAGATCGGCAAAGGATTCGCCCCCGGGGCAGGGGTATGTGTGGTCGGCGGCACGCTTTGCCATGATATCGGCATAGTTGTTTTTTACATCCTCAAAGGACATGCCCTCCCATATGCCCATCGCGATCTCGCGCAGCTGGGGGGTGGAAACGATCGCAATGCCTGCATTTTCGGCGGTGGGGCGTGCGGTATCCATGGCACGGGAAAGGTCACTTGAGTAAATGGCATCGATATGCTCAGTCGCCGTCAGATACGCGCCAACGCAAGCAGCCTGCTGATAGCCCTCCTCGGTGAGGGCAACATCCATTTGCCCCGTGTAGCGCTTGGCGGCGTTGGTCACGCTGTAGCCGTGGCGTACAATGATCAGTCTTGTCATGCTTTTTTATCCTTTATATCCGCAAAGCGGTGAATGGTGTGCCACACCTCCTCCTTGCCCTCGCCCTTGAGGGAGGAAAAGGGGATAATGGGGGTGTCGGCAGGAATATCGGGGTGATCCGCAAGGCGCGCAAGCGCCGCCGTGCGTTCTGTCTTGTTCAGCTTGTCCGCCTTGGTGGCAACCACCGCAAAGGGCAGCTCTGCCGCCGCAAGATAGCGGAGCATCATCACGTCATCGGCGGTGGGACCGACCTTCAGGTCGATCAGCTGCAGCACCAGCGCAAGACGGTCGATGTTTTTGTTGCCCGTGAAAAAGCCGTCGGTGAGTGCCGACCATTTTGCCTTATCGGCAGGGGCGCGCTTGGCAAAGCCGTAGCCCGGCAGGTCAACAAGAAAAAGCTTGCCGTCCACGTCGTAAAAATTGATGGTAATGGTCTTACCGGGGGCACCGCTCACACGCGCCAGAGACTTGCGCCCCAGTATCGTGTTAATGAGCGAGCTTTTGCCCACGTTTGAGCGCCCCGAAAGCGCAATTTGCGGCACGGGGTGAGAGGGAAACTGGCGAATTTCCCCCGCGCTGATAAACAGCTTGGTATTTTGCAAATTCATCATTGACCTCGCTTTATGCGTTTTTTGCGGTCTCTGCCATATGGCAGGTCACACTGCCAGCCGCCTTGGCGACCTCCTGATGTGCAATGCCGTCGACAAGCGCGCGGTCAAGCACCTCAAAGAGATTGCGGCAGGGTACGATCTCCAGCGCCGCCACTGCCTCGGGATCAAGGAGCGGCAGGTCGCGCATGTTGTCCGCGGGGATCAGAACGGTCTTCACACCCGCAATTGCCGCCGCCATGGTCTTTTCCTTGAGCCCACCGATCGGCAGCACGTTGCCGGTCAGCGTTACCTCGCCCGTCATGGCAATATCGTGGCGCACGGGCTTACCCGAAAGCGCACTGACCAGTGCCGTTACCATTGCGGCGCCCGCAGAGGGACCGTCCTTGGGAACTGCACCCTCGGGAAAGTGGATGTGCAGGTCATACTTTTTATGGAAGTCGGCAGGAATGCCGAATTTTTCCGCATTGGCACGAAGGTAGCTGATGGCAATGTGCGCAGACTCCTTCATTACGTCGCCAAGCGAGCCGGTCAGCTCCAGCTTACCCTCGCCGGGGAAGGGCAATGCCTCAACCTTCAAAAGGTCTCCGCCCGCTTCCGTATAGGCAAGCCCGTTGACCACGCCCACAAGATCCTCGCCGTCCGCCTTGCTGCGGGGGAGCTTGCGGGGACCCAGCAGCTCGGGGAGGGTATCGTTTTTCACCGTGGTAAGACCGTGCACGCCCGATGCCACACGCTTTGCCACCTTGCGGCAGATGTTGGCGATCTCGCGCTCAAGATTACGCACGCCCGCCTCGCGGGTGTAGTCGTCAATGATGCCCGAAATTGCTTCATCGGTGATGCGCAAGCGGCGGCGGTCAAGCCCGTGGCGCTTTAATTGCTTGGGGATGAGATGGTTTTTCGCAATGCTCATCTTTTCGGTCTTGGTGTAGGTCGTAAGCTCAATGATCTCCATACGGTCAATGAGCGGACGCGGTACGCCCTCCAACGTATTGGCGGTGGCAATAAACAGGCACTCGGAAAGGTCAAAGGGCACCTCCACAAAGTGATCGCGGAAATGCTTGTTTTGCTCGCTATCAAGCACCTCCAGCAGTGCCGAGGA
>CAZOWH010000204.1:0-2706 GCA_964583425.1 uncultured Lachnospiraceae bacterium | reverse complement strand
CGGTGAAGGAATAATATAGAACAGGAGATAAAGCAATGGAAATTTTTGAACTTGCCGCAGAGCTCGGCAAAAAGCTGAAGGAGGATGCACGCATCAAGCGCCTTGACGATGCCCGCATTGCCTACGAGGCAGACGAGAAGATCGTAAACCTTTCTATGGAATATGAGGTTCAGCAAAAGGCGATCCAGCAGGAGGCTGTGAAGGAGGATAAGGACGAGGCACTGATCGAGAGCCTTAACGCCCGCGTGGAGGAGATCTATAACGAGATTGTTACCATGCCCGCCTACCTTGAGCTGGAAGCCGCACAAAACGAGGTAAATGAGCTGATGAACAGCGTGAACAACACCATCAACGCACAAATGATGGGTGATGAGCCGAATGGCTGCACGCATAACTGCTCCACCTGCGGCGGTTGCCATTGATTTAGACACTGCACAAGCGGGTAGGGGCTTGCTCCTCCCAACTCTCAAGTATACCTCAAAAAATCCCACGCGAAAAGGAGAGCTGTACCATGACACCGATGATGGAACAGTATTTTGAAATCAAAAATCAGTATAAGGATTACCTCGTGTTCTATCGTCTCGGGGACTTTTACGAAATGTTTTTTGACGATGCGAAAACCGCTTCCCGCGAGCTGGAGCTGACGCTCACAGGCAGAGACTGCGGCGAGGCAGAGCGCGCGCCGATGTGCGGCGTGCCCTTTCACAGCGCCGAAAACTATATCGCAAAGCTGATCGAAAAGGGCTATAAGGTTGCCATTTGCGAGCAAATGGAGGATCCCGCCAAGGCCAAGGGACTGGTAACTCGCGATACCGTTCGTAGCACCGCTCCCGCTACCGTGCTTGAGCCCGGCAGGCCCTCCGAGCATGCCGGGCTCAAGCAAGGTACCGGGAGTGATCCCGGCATGCTCTCCGAGCAAAAGAATAACTATGTTTGCGCCGTGTGCCTCGGGGAGTCCGCTTGGGGGCTTTCCTTTGCCGATGTTTCCACCGCTGAGGTCTTTGCCACCGAAATTGCGGGGGATAATAAGTTCTCGCGCCTGCAAAGCGAGATCGGCACTTATCAACCGAGTGAGGTCATTATCGACCTGCCGCGTGCCGACTGCGCCGATATTGCAGAGTTTGTGGTAGGGCGGGTTGGCGCTATGCTCTCGGCGGGGGAGGGCGACCGTTTTATTTACGAAACCGCGCTTGAAAGAACGAAGGCACAGTTTGGCGAGCTGCTGCCTGGGGGATTTACAGGCTCGCGCGCGGCGGTTTCTGCCGTGGGCGCGCTCCTTGATTATATTGCCGATATGCAGCGTAGCGATATTTCCTATATCAAGACCCTGCACATTTATTCCGACGGGCAGTATATGGATATGGATATCAATACCCGCCGCAACCTTGAGCTTTCGGAGACCATGCGCTCAAAGGAAAAGAAGGGCACGCTCCTATGGGTGCTTGACCGCACGCATACCGCGCCAGGTGCGCGTCTTTTGCGCTCCTATATCGAGCACCCGCTGCTTTCTGTTTCGGAGATCGCCAAGCGCCAAGGGGCGGTAGGCGAGCTTTTTGGCAGCTATATGCTCCGTGAGGATCTCGGCGCTTGCCTATCCTCCGTGCTTGACCTTGAGCGTCTTATTACCCGCATTGTTTACGGTACGGCAAACGCCAAGGATCTGCGTGCCGTGGCATCTACCGTGGCAGTGCTGCCCGAGGTACGAAATTTACTTGAAAAATGCAAAAACGCAGAGCTCTGCCGCATTCGCGATGAGCTTGACGACCTGACCGATATTCACGACCTCATTGATGCCGCCATTGACGAAAATCCGCCCTTTGTCATTCGTGAGGGCGGCATTATCCGCGAGGGCTTCAGTGCCGATGTCGATTATCTGCGCTCGGTAATGCGTGACGGCAAATCCTGGATCGAGCGCGTTGCAGCCGAGGAGCGCGAAAGAACAGGCATCCGCACTTTAAAGATTGGGTATAATAAGGTCTTTGGCTACTATATCGAGGTGTCGAAATCCTTTGTTGATCAAGTGCCCGAGACCTATATCAGAAAGCAGACCCTGACGAACGGCGAGCGGTATATTACAGAGGAGCTGAAGGATATGGAGGCGACCATCCTTGGTGCCGCCGATAAGGTCTGCTCGCTTGAATATGAGATCTTTCAGGATATCCGCGCCAAGGTTGCCGCGGCGGGGGAGCGTATTCAGCGTGTAGCCACGCGCCTTGCCGAGCTTGACGTGTATCTTTCCTTTGCCGCCGTTGCGGCGAAAAATAAATATATCTGTCCCGAGGTTGACAGCGGCGATGAGATCCGCATCAAGGATGGCAGACACCCCGTGGTAGAGCAGTTTGTGCGGGATACATACTTTGTGCCAAATGACGCACTGCTGGATACCACCGCCAACCGCGTGATGCTGATCACAGGTCCCAATATGGCGGGTAAATCCACCTATATGCGCCAGGTGGCTCTCATTGTCCTAATGGCGCAGATCGGCTCCTTTGTTCCCGCCGCTGAGGCACATATCGGCATCGTGGATAAGCTCTTTACCCGTGTTGGCGCCTCCGATGATCTTGCTTCGGGTCAATCTACCTTTATGCTTGAGATGAACGAGGTGGCGTATATTCTAAAAAATGCCACGCGCAAGAGCCTTATCATTTATGATGAGGTGGGCAGAGGCACCAGCACCTTTGACGGCATGAGCATTGCACGCGCCAT
>CAZOWH010000203.1:0-2790 GCA_964583425.1 uncultured Lachnospiraceae bacterium | reverse complement strand
GCAAAGATCCCCCACGGCGTACTGCTTGTGGGCCCTCCCGGTACGGGTAAGACCCTGCTTGCCAAGGCAGTTGCAGGTGAGGCGGGCGTACCCTTTTACTCACTTTCGGGCTCTGATTTTGTGGAGATGTACGTCGGCGTTGGCGCCTCCCGCGTGCGTGACCTCTTTGAGACCGCGCGCAAGACCCCTGCCAGCATCATCTTTATCGACGAGATCGATGCGGTGGGTCGCCACCGCGGCGCGGGGCTTGGCGGCGGACATGACGAGCGTGAGCAGACCCTTAACCAGCTGCTTGTGGAAATGGACGGCTTCGGATCGCACGACGGCATTATCGTGATCGCCGCGACCAACCGCCCCGATATTCTTGACCCCGCACTCCTGCGCCCCGGTCGCTTTGACCGCCAGATCACGGTGGATGCGCCCGATGTGAAGGAGCGCGAGGCGATCCTCAAGGTACACGTGCGCAAAAAGCCCTTAGAAGCTGCGGTTGACCTCTCGGTGATTGCCAAAAAGACCGCCGGCTTTACGGGTGCAGACCTTGCCAACCTCCTCAACGAAGCGGCATTGCTTGCGGCAAGACGCGGTAAGAGCCTGATCGGCATGGACGATATCGATGATGCCTTTATCCGCGTGATCGCAGGTCCCAAGAAGACCTCCCGCGTGATGAACGAGCGCGAGCGCAGAAACACTGCCTTCCATGAGGCGGGGCACGCCATTGTTTCGCACATCCTGCCCCACCTTGATGCGGTGCATCAGATCTCGATCATTCCCTCGGGGCGTGCACTCGGCTACACCATGAGCCTGCCCGCCGAGGACAAATACAGCGTTTACAAAGAGGAGCTGAAGGAAAAGATCGCCGAGCTGCTTGGCGGACGTGTTGCCGAGGCGATCGTCTTCGGTGATATCTCGGGCGGTGCCTCCAATGACATCGAGCGCGCCACCGACATTGCACGCAAGATGGTGACCCAGCTTGGCATGTCCGATGCGCTGGGACCCGTGAAATACGGCACGGCCGACAGCGAGGTATTCCTTGGTCGTGACTTCTCGAGTGGGACGAACTATTCGCCAGAAACCGCGGCATTGATCGACAAGGAGATCAAAATGCTGGTTGATGCAAGCTATGAGACCGCTAAGAGGATCCTGACGGAAAACCGCAGCAAGCTTGATTTTGTGGCAGAGTTCCTCCTCAAAAACGAGCTGATGGACGGTGACCAGTTCGCAGCTGCCATGGACCGTGATGACGTAACGATCGAGGAGCTGGAGGCAATGGCAGAGGAAAAGCGCGCACGCAGCAAGCAGGAAAACGAAGCACGTGCACGTGTTGAAAAGGAAGCTGCCGAAAAGGCGGCGCATCAGGCTGCTCTTGGTGCCGATTTTTCGGATAGCCGCTTTGCCACCAACGAATTTGACATGCCCACCGCCAATGACGGCATGCACATGCCCACGGCAGGTGAGGATGGCGACAACGATACCAAGGAAAACACAAAAGAGCAGAACGATAACGACACCTCCGATCAAAGCCCCGAAGTTTAACCGCATACGGGGTGCTTTGTCAACGCATTTGGCAGAGCGCCCCACGCTTTTAGGGAGTACATAGTACATATGGATAAAACAACAGCTCTTGCGCTCGGCATAGATATCGGCTCTACCACCGCAAAGGTAGTGCTTGCCCGCGGCGAGGAGATCTTATATGAATGTTACGAGCGTCACTTTTCACAGGTGCGCCAAAAAACACTTGAAATACTCGAGCGCCTGCAAACGCTGATCGGTACAGAGCGCGTCCGGGTCGCTGTATCGGGCTCGGCGGGGCTTGGTCTTGCGCGCGCGGCAGAGCTGCCCTTTGTACAAGAGGTGTTTGCCACAGGCGAGACCATCCGTCACCTGGAGCCCGACACCAATGCTGTAGTGGAACTGGGCGGCGAGGATGCAAAGGTCATCTTCTTTGACGGCGGTACCGACGAGCGCATGAACGGCACCTGTGCGGGCGGCACGGGCGCATTTATTGACCAGATGGCGACACTGCTTGACCTGACGGTGGAGGAAATGGACCGCCTCAGTCTTGAGGCAACGCGTATTTACCCCATTGCCTCACGCTGCGGCGTGTTTGCCAAGACCGACATTCAGCCCCTTTTAAATCAAGGCGCTGCCAAGGCAGATATCGCGGCAAGCATTTTCCGCGCGGTGGTCAACCAGACCATTGCGGGTCTTGCACAGGGCAGAAGAATTGCCGGCAAGGTCATGTTTCTTGGCGGTCCGCTTTCCTTTAACGAGGGGCTCAGGCGCCAGTTTATACATGTTTTGAAGCTTTCCCCCGAAAACGCCGTTTTCCCGCCTTATGCACGCATTTCTGTGGCGCTCGGCGCTGCATTATATGCGGCGGGACTTGGTGAGGACTTCTCCTATACGGAGCTGGTCTCCCGTGTGGAGAGATCTGCTACCGCAAAGGCGGGCACCTCCAGCCTTGCCCCGCTTTTTACCGACAAGAAGGAATACGCCGCATTCCGTGCGCGCCATGCCGCAGCATCGGTAGAATATGCAGATCCCGCCACTTATACGGGTGATGCCTTTCTCGGCATTGACTGCGGCTCTACCACCACCAAGCTGGTGCTAATGGACGAGGATCACAAGCTGCTTTATACCTATTACAATTCAAATAAGGGCAATCCCGTTGGTATTGTGAAGGAGCAGTTAGAGGAGATCTATGCCCTGTGCGGCGACCGCATCAAGCTCCACTCGGCGGCAGTGACGGGCTACGGCGAGGGGCTGATCCGCCACGCCTTCCACCTCGAC
>CAZOWH010000202.1:0-2805 GCA_964583425.1 uncultured Lachnospiraceae bacterium | reverse complement strand
AGACGGTGGGGGTGGCGCAAATGCGCCCAAGCGCCCCTTCAAGCGGCACCGTTTCGGTGGGTGAGAGGAGCGCCTCTTTGAGGGAAAGCCGCGATACGGGGTGGATTTGCGGCAGATCTGCCACCTCACCGCGCGGCGGCAAAATGGGCAGTGCACACAGCACCGTAAGGAGGCGCGCAAAATCCGCCTCGCTGTTTTCGGGCGTGCACATCAGCACCAAGAAATCGGCATCGGCAAACTCGGGCTCGATATCGCTTTTGCGCAAAATGTCAGCAATTTCCTCACCCGTATAGCCGTTTTTCCCCGCTTCTATCACAATTTTTAAGGGCTCGCCTGCAGCCACGGCATAGCCGCATGCCGCCAGCCTCTCCTTTACCTTTAAAACGCGTGCCGCGCATGCTGCAAGGCGCTCACGGTAGCCATCGGCAAGATACGCATTGCAAAGATCGAGTGATTGCAGCACCAGATATGAGGGGCTGGTAGAGGCAAAAAGCGAAAGCGCGGCGCGGGCGTTTTCAAGATAGCAGGCAGGAGCATCTTTACCGATGTGCAAATACGCGCCGCCCGTGAGCACGGGCAGCGTTTTATGTGCCGAGTCGGCACATACAGCGGCACCAAGCGCGAGCGGATGGCGCGAGGAAGATAAAAATTGCAGATACGCGCCGTGCGCGTTATCCACCAAAAGCGGCACGCCGTATGCCCTGCAAACCGCGGCAATGCCTGCAATATCCGCCTCATTCCCCAAATAATCGGGCGAGGTGAGATACACGGCATGTGGCGTTTTTTTGCACCGTTTTAGGGCTTTTTCTACATCTGCGGGGGTGAGGGGGCAAGCGCAAAGGTGCGCGGCGGCGGCAGGATACATCCAGGTGACTGCGGCATCCAGCGCAGCCAAGCCAAACAAAAAGGATTTGTGCGCGTTGCGTGCCGCCAAAAAATGCGGCTGTGTGCCGCGCGGCAAGCTCATTGCCACCAAGGAAAGCATTGCCTTAATGGCAAGTGTTGAGCCCTCGGTAGAATAATAGGTATGCGCGCTCCCAAAAAGCGCAGTAGCATTTCCCTCACTCTCGGCAATGATCCCTGCGGCATCATAGAGCACGTCAGCACCCGCTACCTCGGTGATATCCAAGGACTCGGGCGGCAAAAACACATGCTCCATATCCACGCTCTCCACGCCAAGAAGGGGCTTTCCCTTATGTCCCGGCATATGAAAGCGTGCGCCGCCGCGCAAGGCGTAGCGGTGCACAAAATCTGCGATCGGTGTTTTCATACCTGCTCCGATTTTGCAACCTGCATCATCACGGCACACTCGATGCGTTTTTTAAAGAGCTCGCAGCCATATTCGTAAATACCGCCGATGCTGCCGCTTGCGTGATAGGAGTTCGCGGCACACCCACCCGAGCAATACAGCCTTGCCCAGCAGCTCTTGCATTCGGGGCGAGCGTAGGCGTTGCAGCGGCGAAATTCATCCTGCACGGCGGTATTGCTGACACCGTTCCACACGTCGCCAAGCTTATATTTCTCGTCGCCCACAAACTGGTGGCAGGGGTAAAGCTCGCCCGCAGGCGTTACCGCCATATACTCGGTGCCCGACCCACATCCCGTGATGCGCTTATAGATACAAGGACCGTTTTTGAGATCGAGCATGTAGTGATAAAACGTGATCGGTCTGCCCTCCTTTTCGCGCTTCAGCATTTCCTTCGCAAGGATCTCGTATTGCTCAAAAAGCTTTGGCAGATCCTCACGGGTGAGCGCATAAGGGTCATCGGGTGGGCAAACAACGGGCTCCATGCTCAGCTCCGTGAAGCCAAGATCCGCCATGTGGAAAAGATCGTTGGTAAAATCTACGTTGTTGTGCGTAAACGTGCCGCGCACGTAGTAGTTCTTGCCGCCGCGCGAGGCAACCAGCTTTTGGAACTTGGGCACAATGGTCTCATAGCTGCCCTTGCCTGCGGCGTTTTTGCGGAAATGATCGTTCACTTCCCTTCTGCCGTCAAGCGAAAGCACCACATTGCTCATCTCACGATTGAGGAACTCCATCACCTCATCGTCAAGCAGCACGCCGTTGGTGGTAAAGGTAAAGCGGAAATTCTTGCCCTTCTCCTTTTCAATTGAGCGCGCATAAGCAACCAGCTGCTTTACCACCTCAAAATTCATCATCGGCTCACCGCCGAAGAAGTCAACCTCAAGGTTACGGCGCGTGCCAGAATTGGCAATGAGAAAATCAAACGCCTGCTTGCCCACCTCAAAGCTCATCAGCGCGTCCTTGCCCTGATACTTGCCCTGCCCCGCAAAGCAATATTCGCAGCAAAGGTTGCAGGTGTGTGCCACGTGCAGGCAAAGCGCCTTTATCACCTTACTGTTGTTTTTGTACTCAAATGCCAGCCTCTCATAAGGGTCGTCGGAAAACAGCTTGCCCGCTCTTTTCAATTCCGCCACGTCGTCAAGGCAGAGTAAGATCTCCTCACGCGTCACATCGGCACGGTCGCCGTATTTTTGAAGCATTGCCGAAACGATCTCCTCTGCACCGGCGCTTTCATACATGGCAATGATGTCATATGCCACCTCATCTACCGCGTGCACCGAGCCGCTTGCCGTATCGAGCACAATGTTATATCCGTTCAGTTTATATTGATGTACCATAAAAATCCTCCAACACAAATATAAAACGCTGCCGTGACGGCAGCGTTTTATGGCAACAACAAATTACTTGTTCTCGCACTGCTGATTTGCAACGCCGCAAGAGGTTTTGCAAGCAGACTGGCAAGAGGTCTGGCACTCGCCGCAGCCGCCGGTCTTTACGGT
>CAZOWH010000201.1:0-2831 GCA_964583425.1 uncultured Lachnospiraceae bacterium | reverse complement strand
TTTATTCGGAAAGTGCATCGATGATGATTTTTGTAGACATATCCGCGGTGTTCTTCTCTGCCTCGGCGCTTCTCGATGCGATATGAGGTGTAAGATAGAAGTTCGGCAGTGTCATAAGCGGCTCATCCTTTGCAGGCGGCTCGGTGCTGAACACATCGAAGTATGCAGCTTTGATGACCTTGTTTTTGAGTGCCTCGTAAAGATCTGCCTCGTTTACAATACCGCCTCTTGCCGTGTTGATCAGCACAGCACTCTTTTTCATCTTTGCCAGCTCGGCGGCGGAAATAAAGTTCTTGGTGCTATCCATCAACGGAATATGCAAGGAAACGAAATCGGCGCGGGCAAGAATATCCTCAACGCTTGCCACCTCGATATCATATTTCTTTACAAGCTCCTCACCGATGGGCGCCACGTCGTATGCCAGAACCTTCATACCAAGCCCCCACGCCATCTTGGCAACCTCCTTGCCGATCGCGCCGAAGCCGATGATGCCGATGGTTCTGCCGCCGACCTCATAGCCGGTCATTTTTGCCCAATCACCGTTTCTGGTGCTTGCAATGCTATCGTAAAGGTTCTTGGAGTCCGCGATCACAAAGCTGATGGCTGTCTCTGCTACCGAGCGCGCGTTTGAGCCAACGGTCCTGCCGACAAAAATGCCCTTCTCGCGGCAATAAGCCACATCGATATTATCCGTGCCTACGCCGAACTTTACCACTGCCTTCAGCGTGGGATGCGCATCGATGTACGCCTTGTCAACCAGCTCAACGCCTACCACAACGCCGTCTGCATCGGCGGTGATATCATAGAACTGCTCCTTGGTATAGGCAAGACCTGTGTCGTTGTATACCAGGTCAAAGCCCGCATTTTTGATGATAGCGGCATTCTCAAGGCCGCACTTTGCGAAGCCGCGCGGCGTGATAACGATCTTCTTAGCCATTTTTGTCACCTCTTACGCCTGGGAGGTTACTGCTTTTGCAAGCTCGGTGATCTTTGCATAGTCCTTGTTTGCAAGCGCTTCCTTGTTAAGAACAGCACCCGCCATACCAACGCCGATCACACCGGTAGCGATCACTTCCTTGAAGTTTTCGGCATTTACACCGCCAAAGCATACAAGCGGCAGGTTGTTGAGGGGAACCAAGATCTCTTTTACCATCTTGAGATTGACAACGGATGCCGGGAAAAGCTTAATGAAATCGGCACCGAGCTGATGTGCTTTTACCATCTCTGAGGGGGTCATACAGCCGGGCATGGAAATAAGCCCCGCCTTTTTGGTTGCGGTAATGATCTCCTCATCCATGTTGGGCGCCACGATGATCTCGGCACCTGCTTCAACTGCCATGCTGAACTGTGCCATGGTGCAGGTCGTGCCCGCGCCCACGTGCATTCTGCCCTTCATGGCACTGCTGACAAGCTTGATCTTGCGTGCGGTGCTTACATTGGATGCAACATCCTTTTGATCAAAGGGCACCTCCATGTAGCGAATGCCGCCTGCGTAAAGCGCCTCTGCCACATTTACGATCTCCTCCTCGGCAATACCGCGGCACACAACGATAACCTTGTGCTGCTTAAAGCCCTCCATAAACTGCTTCTGTTCTGCCTGTGTCATGATAAATAACTCCTTTAAATAATATTTTTCTTTTTTGGCAAAAGTGGTTGCTTTTTTAAAATTATACCATTATAATGAACATAAGTGAATAGGATAACTTGTCCGAAATTTCGGAAATATTGCTTTTCTGCAGGTGACTTATGATCGATATCGCATACTGTGACAATGCTGAATTTTATAAAAACATGAAGGTGACCCGCGCGGGACACATTTTTGCAAACCGCGGCAGACAAATCAACCGTCCCGCAGGGCGCGAGGACTATTTGCTGTTTTACGTTGCGGCAGGCAGCGAGAGCTTTTTTCTTGGCGAAAAAAAGGAGCTCGCCGCGGCGGGTAGCTTTATCATATTTTCTCCCCACGAGCCACAGCACCATATTTGTGAAAATACAGCCGTATCCGAATTTTATTACGTGCATTTTGAGTGCGACAAGGATACCTTTTGCTCGCTTTTTGACGGCAAGACCTCAGTTGTGTACAACTCGCTTTGGGGCGAGGACCTCTCCGAGTATTTTCAGCAAATATTAAACGAGCTGCAGCTGGAGCAGCCCTTTTGCCATGAGATCGCCGTGACAAAGCTGCATGAGCTCTTTTTGCATATCAAAAGAGGCATTGGCGAGCAGAAAAACAACCTTTCCAATGCACAGATCAGGCAGGTGCACAAGATCATACATAAGATCAACAAGACATGGAAGGAGCAATACTCGCTTGACGATTATGCCAAGGAATTCTCTCTTTCAAAATATCACCTCTCACATATTTTCAAGAAATATACGGGCTTTTCCCCCATTGCCTACCGCAACAGTCTCCGATTGCGTTATGCCAAGGGTATGCTGGAAAAAACCGATATGTCGATCGCCGAGATCGCCCAAAACGTGGGCTTTGCAGGACAGCAATATTTTTGCGAGGCGTTTAAAGAGAGCTTCGGCATCTCCCCCTCTGATTATCGAAAGGGCTATGACCTTTAAGCGTTGTGTGTGACAAATTTTCAAAATCCTTTTGTGCAAACCTTTTGTGAAAAACCTCTTGTGAAAAGCAAAAAAAGGGCTTGACAACCTTTATGTCTTCTGTTATAATAATAGTGTTGACATAATGGGGCATTAGCGCAGTTGGGAGCGCACAACACTGGCAGTGTTGGGGTCAGGGGTTCGAATCCCCTATGCTCCACCAAATAAGGGCTATAAAAAAGATATAGCCACGAAAAGCCTTGATTTTTCAAGGCTTTTTT
>CAZOWH010000200.1:0-2849 GCA_964583425.1 uncultured Lachnospiraceae bacterium | reverse complement strand
GCCCGTGCCTTATGCCGATGTTGTGACCACCACTACCCATAAGACGCTGCGCGGTCCGCGCGGCGGTATGATCCTGTGCCGTGAGGAGCTGGCAAAGCAGATCGATAAGGCAGTGTTCCCGGGTACGCAGGGCGGTCCCCTCATGCACATCATTGCCGCCAAGGCAGTGGCACTGGGTGAGGCTATGACTCCCGAATTTGTCACCTATCAGAAAAACGTGGTAGAGAACGCCAAGGTGCTGTGCAATAGCCTGAAGGAAGCAGGCTTCCGCGTGGTCTCGGGCGATACCGATAATCACCTCATGCTCATTGACCTGCGCCCCTTCGGCATTACGGGCAAGGAGATGGAAAAGCGCCTTGACGAGGTACATATCACCGTCAATAAAAATGCCATTCCCAATGACCCCGAAAAGCCCTGTGTTACCAGCGGCATCCGCGTGGGCACCCCCGCCGTTACCACCCGTGGCTTCGGCAAGGACGAGATGCGCCTCGTTGCCGGCTGGATGCGTGATGTTGCCGCCGATTTTGAGGGCAACCGTGAGCGCGTGACCGCCGAGGTCATCGCCCTTTGCGAAAAATTCCCGATCTATAACTGATAAAGGAGCTGTACCTATGAAAGTAATGGTCGTTGGCGGTGGCGGCAGAGAGCATGCCATCATTCGCTCCATTTCCAAGAATCCCGCCGTGGAAACGATTTACGCGCTCCCCGGCAACGGCGGCATGAAGGATGATGCCGTTTTGGTGCCGATCGGCGCCACCGAAATCGATAGGATCGTGGCGTTTGCCACCGAGGTGGGGATCGACTACGCCGTGGTCGCGCCCGACGATCCGTTGGTGCTGGGTGCTGTGGATGCACTCACCGCTGCGGGTATTCCTTGCTTTGGCCCTAACAAGGCGGCAGCCATTATTGAGGGCAGCAAGGTCTTTTCCAAAAATCTGATGAAAAAATACGGGATCCCCACCGCCACCTATGAGGTGTTTGACGATCCCGCCAAGGCACTTGCTTATCTTGAGACCGCCGAGATCCCGATCGTGGTGAAGGCAGACGGACTTGCCCTTGGCAAGGGCGTGATCATTGCCACCACGCGCGAGGAGGCACAAGATGCCGTGCGCTCGATCATGGAGGATAAGGTCTTTGGTAAGAGCGGCAATCAGATTGTGGTTGAGTAATTTCTCACCGGCCCCGAGGTATCGGTGCTTGCCTTTACCGACGGTAAAACGATGGTACCCATGGTCTCCTCCATGGACCACAAGCGCGCCCACGATAATGACGAGGGCCTCAATACCGGCGGCATGGGCACCGTTGCCCCCAACCCCTACTACACCAAGGAAATTGCCGATGTGTGCATGAAAACCATTTTCCTGCCCACCATGGCGGCAATGAACGCCGAGGGCAGAACCTTTAAGGGCTGCCTTTACTTCGGCTTGATGCTCACGCCCAAGGGCCCCCGCGTGATCGAGTACAACTGCCGCTTCGGCGATCCCGAAACGCAGGTGGTGCTGCACCTCTTGGACAGCGATCTGCTTACCATTATGCAGGCTGTCACCGAGGAGCGCCTTGCCGAGGTTGAGGTGAAATTCGGCAGCGGTGCCGCGTGCTGTGTTGTTATGGCATCAAAGGGCTACCCCACCAAGTATGAAAAGGGCTTTCCGATCACCATGAGTGAGGCGGCACGCCCCCACGTATTTGTGGCGGGTGCGGCACTAAAGGATGGGCAGGTCGTAACCAACGGCGGCCGCGTGCTTGGTGTTACCGCTATGGGGGAGACGCTGCCTGCAGCAATCGACCTGGCATATGCACGCGTTGCCGAGGTGCATTTTGACAACGCATTCTATCGCCACGACATCGGCAAGCGTGCCATGGCGGCATTGACGAAGGAGAACTAACATGGTATATAGAATATATGTAGAAAAAAAGGCAGAGCTGGCGCATGAGGCAAACGGTCTTCTTTCGGAGCTCACCAACCTTGTCGGCATCAAGGCGCTCACGGGCGTGCGTGTGCTGAACCGCTACGACGTAGAGGGGCTTGATCCCGCCCTGTTTGAGAAGGCGGTGCGCACCATCTTCTCCGAGCCTCAGCTTGATATCGTTACCGAGGCGCTGGATGCGCGTGGCGGCACGGTGTTTGCCGTTGAGCCCCTGCCGGGTCAGTTTGACCAGCGTGCCGATTCCGCCGCACAGTGCATTCAGCTGCAAAGCGGTGTAGAGCGCCCCACAGTACGCTCGGCAAAGGTCTATGTGCTGGATGGCGCACTGACCGAGGCCGACGTTGCCGAGATCAAAAAATACGTGATCAACGCGGTAGAAAGCCGCGAGGCAACCCTCGATAAGCCCGAAACGCTTGCCATTGAATACGCCATTCCTTCCTCGGTAAAGACCGTTGAGGGCTTTACGGCACTTGACGAAAAGGGTCTTGGCGACCTGCTCGATAGCCTCGGCCTTGCCATGGATCTTGACGATCTCAAGTTCCTGCAGGCGTACTTCCGCGACGAGGAAAAGCGCGATCCCACCATTACCGAGATCCGCGTGGTCGATACCTATTGGTCCGACCACTGCCGTCACACCACCTTCTCGACCCACATTGACGATGTGCGCATCGACGATCCTGCCGTTGCTAAGGCTTACGAGCGTTATCTTGCCTCTCGCGTGGAGGTGTATGGGGAAGAGAAGGCGGCAAAGCGCCCCCAGACCCTGATGGATATTGCAACCATTGCGACCAAGGTGCTCAAAAAGCGCGGGGAGCTCCCTGAGCTTGACGAGAGCGAGGAGATCAACGCCTGCTCCATCCACGTGACCGCCAAGGTGAACGGTGTCGACGAGGATTGGCTCCTAATGTTTAAAAACGAGAC
>CAZOWH010000199.1:0-2936 GCA_964583425.1 uncultured Lachnospiraceae bacterium | reverse complement strand
TCCTTCCTGTCCGCCGCTTCCTTCCAGGAGACCACCAAGGTTCTCACCGAGGCTGCGATCAAGGGTAAGGTCGATAACCTCATGGGTCTGAAGGAGAACGTGATCATCGGTAAGCTCATCCCCGCAGGCACGGGTATGACCTGCTATCATAACGTGCATGTGGAAAGCTCCGAAAACACTCCCGTAAAGGCGTAATTTTCCCAAAATTCAATATCGTATGGCGTAAAGCGCCATAAAGCATCCCCCGTGCGGTATCGCCGCACGGGGGATTTCTGTGTAAACAAAGCGATCACTCTACCTATGATAGATTGATCTCGCTGTAAATCTACAAATTAGAGGTTGAAAATTATCTTCATTTGTGATACCATTAAGTTGTAACACTCCAATAAATCAAAAGGAGAAGGCACCATGTCAAAATTTTTGATCGAACGTAAAAATTATTCACTTTGTCTCGAAAAAACCGAGGATGGCGTACTGCTTTGCGGTGGCAAATTCGGCGCGGTAACGGTGGCGCAAAGCACCCTGTTTACTATGCTGCTGCGCAATCTTGAAAGTGGCGAGGATATCACCCTTACTGCAGAAACGGGGTGGAAATACGTGCGCGAAACCGAGGGGAAGGATTACCTTCGCTTTGATTTCGGATCGCCCGAAATGCACGCCGATCTCATGATTTCCGTTACGCTTCAGCTCTCGGAGCGCGGCGTGCATTTTGAGACAGAGGTTTCAAATCTTGATGAACGGTATAGTGCTTTGGAGACCACCTACCCCATTCCGCAGATCGAAAACGATGTGTTTGATCTTTTTGTCACCAGTGGTCCCGGACGTGTGCTGCGCGATATCCGCCACCGCGAATACAAATGGGAGCGCTGGTGCCCCTCGGCCCATCTTTGCATGCAGTATATGGCATTTATGGCAGAAGGGGATGCTCTTTATGTCGGTCACCATGACCGCGAGTCACGCACCAAGCGTTACCGTCTCTACTCCAACGAGGGAAATTGCAGCTTTGCCGTGGCATACCCTGCAGAAAACCTTGGTAAGGGTGCCAATTCCCACCGCTTGCGCGGCGGCGTAAGCTGGGAATATGTGCGGGGTGATTGGTACGATGTCACCATGCGCTACGCCGAGTTTGCCCATACCGCCGATTGGATTCCTTATATCAATGAGGAAGGTCGCCCCGATACCCCCAAAGCGTTCAAGGAATTACCGTTCTGGGTCTTTGATTTCCTTCCCAATATTCCCGAGCAGGGTAATAACATGCCCGAATCGCTGCGTTACGCAGGCATTACCGATAAGGATGCTTGGTGGCGCGAGGGCATCCGCATCAAAGAAAATCTCGGCGTGCCGATCGGCTATCACGTTTATAACTGGCACAAGATCGCTTTTAATGTGGATTATCCCCACTTCCTGCCCGCAAAGGATGATTTTGCGGCAGGTGTTGCCAAGATGAAGGAAAAGGGTATTTTGGTAGCCCCCTATATCAATTCCTCCAGCTGGGAGTCGCGCGATGTGGCGCCCGATGGCAGCGAGACCTTTGCCGATGTGGGCTTTAAATGCGCCGCTAAGGATGTAAACGGACATATTAAGGGCACACGCTATCCCCAGATCAAGCCTGACGGTGAGCGCGTAAACCTGGTGCAAACCTGTCCCACAACGCCCACGTGGCAACGTATCATGACGCGCCTCACCACCCGTCTTGAAAACGAGCTGGGCGTAAACGGTGTGTATTACGACCAATCCGCCGCCGATCCCGCCCTGCCTTGTACCGATCCCACACATCCCCACGCGCCCGGCAACAGTGGCGCATGGGCAGATGGCATTCGTTATATGATGCACCGTGTGCGCGCAGGTAAGCCCGCTGAAAATTTCTCCTTTACCGAGTGCAATGCCGAGCCCTATATGAACGCCTTTGACGGCTATCTTACCTGGCACTGGGGAGATGAGGACGAGGTGCCCGCTTTTCCCGCCGTATATTCGAAATATATCACCATGCTTGGCAGAGTGATCAAGGGTGTAAAAAAGGCAGATAAATTCCTCACACGCTTCACGTTTATTACCTCGCTTTGCTTTGGTCAGCAGATCGGCTGGTGCAACTGCGATGTGCAGGACGATCCCACCGTCTTTCCGTTGCTGAAAAAAGTGGTAAAAACACGTTACGCACTCCGTGATGTATTTATTACGGGCTCCATGCTGCGCCCGCCCGTTATAACCTCAAACCTGCCCGATCATAAGACCGATAAGCATATTTGGACAAAGAACGATATTCGCATGCCCTCTACCGTGGCAGGCGCATGGCAGAGCAGGGATAAAAGCGCGATCCATATCTTTCTTTGTAACGCTGACGAGCAGGCAGGGGAGTGTACCGTCACGCTCCGCGCCTCGGAGTACGGCATCACCAAGGAGCTTCCCGCCGCCCTCGCCCCCTACGCCCCCGCCCTTGATCCCGTAACCGATACCCTCACTCTTCACGCAAGGATCAAGGGCGCAGATCTCCTGCATATTACAATATAATAATGTAGCCCCAAACAGGCAGGCTTCCATGCACCATATGCGAGCCCGCCTGTTTTTTTACCCCCTCCTTGCCTTCTTCGTCGGGGAAGGCAAGGGGATGTACAAACAATGCGCACCGTGATATCCCATAGGGACAACGCCTGCAATCCCCGATACGGCGCACCTCCTTGCACCACCTCACTCAGACGATAACGCAAAGCCTCCCTCATAAACTCCCCAAAACCCCAACCCGTGCCAAACTCTCTGCCTGTCAATGCAACAAAACCCTCAAAAAGGCAAAAACAACTCCACATTTTTCGCCTAAAATGTAAATTTTTTGTGTATAACACGCTACAAGGCTTTCGCAAAATTCGGACAGGCGCGCGCCTGTCCGTTGCCGCCACCCCCTTGCGGCGCAAGGGGTTGGCGGCAAGTACCCTTAAAACAAG
>CAZOWH010000198.1:0-2991 GCA_964583425.1 uncultured Lachnospiraceae bacterium | reverse complement strand
AGGATGTGCTTGCCAAGTGCTACGGCGGAGATATTACACGTAAAAAGAAGCTGCTTGAAAAGCAGAAGGAGGGCAAGAAGAAGATGCGCCAGCTCGGCTCGGTGCAGATCTCGCCCGAGGCGTTTATGGCAGTTCTCAAGCTTGACGATGATAACTGACCGTATGCAGAAAAATCGAGATACGGTAGGGCTTTATTTGCACATACCGTTTTGCGTGGCAAAATGTCGCTATTGCGATTTTCATTCCGCCGCCGCATCGCTTGCGATACAGGAGCGCTACGTGGCGGCGCTTGCAGCCGAGCTTTCTTACCGCGCATCCGCGGCACGGGGCTATGCGGTGGATACCGTTTATATTGGGGGCGGCACACCAACCGTGCTGCCTGTTTCCCTGCTTGCCGCACTGCTTGATACCGTGCGTGCGCACTATCGGCTTGACCCCGCGGCGGAGGTAACGGTGGAGTGCAACCCCGTCACCGATGCCGCGGGTCTTTTTGAGGGGCTTCTTGCGGCGGGTGTCAACCGCCTTAGCATTGGCTTGCAGAGCGCTTGTGATATAGAGCTTACGGCACTTGGTCGTCCGCATGATTTTGCGGCATTTGAGCGCACCTACCGCGCCGCGCGGCAGGCGGGCTTTGAAAACATCAATATAGATATCATGTTCGGCATTCCGCATCAGACCCCCGCAAGCCTGCAAGAAACGCTGAAAGCGGTGCTTGCCTATGCGCCGGAGCATATTTCGGCATACGGTTTGCGCGTGGAGGAGGGTACCCCCTTTTTTAAGGCGCGCTCTACACTGGATATCGCAGAGGATGATACCGTGGCGGATATGCAGTTTGCTGTCAGCGCCGCGCTGATCGCGGCGGGCTATGAACACTATGAGGTCAGCAATTACGCCAAGGCGCGCTACCGCTCGCGCCATAATATGCGCTACTGGCTCACCTCCCCCTATCTTGGCTTCGGTGCAGCCGCGCACTCTTATTTTGGCGGTGAGCGCTATGCCGCACCGCGTGATACGGCAGGGTACGTGGCTGCGGTGGAGGCGGGGGATCTTTCCGTCCTCAAGACAGAGGTGCACAGACTGACTGCGCACGAGGAAAGGGAAGAATACGTGATGCTTCGCATGCGACTTTTTGAGGGCATTTCGGAGGTGGAATTCGAGGCGCGCTTCGGCGTCTCCTTTGAAAGTGCCTACGGCAGCCTTGACCGCTTGCTGGCGGGTGGCTTTGTCACGCGTGAGCACGGTCGAATTGCTTTTACCGAAAGGGGCATGTATGTATCAAACGCCATTCTTTCGGAATGGCTTGATTTTGAGGAATAGAGGAAAGTGATATGACACATCTTAAAAAATTCCAACAAAAATTAAACGGCGAGAGTGCCGCACTGATCTCCTCGCCGCAAAACCAGTTTTATCTCTCGGGCTTTCACTATACCGATGGGTATTTGCTTATTTTCTCCGATGCGGCGTTCCTGCTTGCCGATTTTCGCTATGCCGAGGCAGCAGAGCAGGAGGCAGACAAGACCTTTACGGTGATCTGCCCCAAGTGCGCTATGCTTGATGCCGTGCGCGAATTGCTGGGCGAACGGGGCGTAAAATCACTTCTTTTGGAGGAGGATCATGTCACGGTAGCAGCGCGCGAAAGGCTTGTGGCGAAGCTCCCCGACATCATGCTTGGGACAGGGGCAAGCGCGCAGCTGCGCGCCCTACGCATTTTGAAGGATGAAGGCGAGATTGCCGCCATTGCAGCGGCGCAGGAGATCACAGATGCTGCATTTTTGCATATCCTCGGCTACCTAAAGCCCGGTGTGCGCGAGATCGATGTGGCGCTTGAGCTTGAATTTTTCATGCGCCGTGCGGGTGCCGAGGGCATTGCCTTTGAAACGATAGCCGTTTCGGGCAGCGCCTCCTCACTGCCGCACGGTGTGCCGCGCAATCTGCCATTGGAAAAGGGGTTTCTTACTATGGATTTCGGTGCCCGTTTCGGGGGATATTGCTCGGATATGACGCGCACGGTGGTGATCGGTAGGGCAGATGATGAGATGAAGCGGCTTTACAATACTGTGCTATCGGCGCAGCGCGCCGCCCTTGATGCGGCGGTGGCAGGCTTCGGCTGCCGCGCACTTGACCGCGTAGCGCGCGACATCATCAACGGTGCGGGCTATGAGGGCTGCTTTGGGCATTCTCTCGGGCATGGTGTCGGCATTGACATCCATGAGGCGCCAAGCCTTTCGCGCGGGGCGGCAGAGGATGCCGTGCTGACTGCGGGGCACGTGGTGACCGTGGAGCCGGGCATTTATTTGGTAGGCAAATACGGCTGTCGCATTGAGGATATGATCGCCGTGAATGCCGATGGTAGCATTCATAATTTCACCAAGAGCCAAAAGGAACTGATCGAGCTATGATGAATATTGTGGTGGCATCGGATACGCACGGCCGCGCTGACCGCCTTGCCGAGGTGCTTCGCCGCGCGGGGGCTGACGTGCTGCTCTTTCTCGGTGATGGGTTGCGCGATCTTGCCGTGGTGGATGAAGCGCGAGTTACCGTGCGCGCGGTGCGCGGCAACTGTGATTGGTTTTGGGGCGAAAGTGCCCCCGAGGCACGGCTTGAGAGCTTCGGGAAATACCGCGTTTTTATGACCCATGGGCATAGATACGGTGTAAAAAGCGGCATCGAGCATGCCGCGGCGGCAGCCGCCGAAAACGGTGCTGACGTGCTGCTTTACGGGCACACGCACGTGCCGTTTGAGCAAACGCTCCCCGTCGGCAGAGAGCTGCTTGGGGGCAGGGTATTGCAAAAGCCGCTTTTGGTGGTCTGCCCCGGCAGTCTGGGCGAGCCGCAGCGCGGCACGCCCACCTTTGCAACCCTTACGGTGCGAGAAAACGGCGTTTTGGCAGGCTTTGGTGAGCTTTGATGTTGTAAAAGTAAAAAAGCCGATACGGATTTCATTCCGTATCGGCTTTTTTATTAATTTTTATGAATGCGGTAGAGCGTGGT
>CAZOWH010000197.1:0-3081 GCA_964583425.1 uncultured Lachnospiraceae bacterium | reverse complement strand
GCACGGTATCCATGTGCCCCGAAAAGGTAAAGGGGCGTGCGTTTGCCTCGGGATTCATGGTGATCGTTACCACGTTACCTGCCACGGGATGCTCAAATACCTCAATCGCCCATCCGCGCGCCCTTGCCATTTCGATAAAATACGCGCCAACGGCATCCACGCCCGCCTTATTGTCGGTGGGACTTTCAATATTGCAAACGTCCTCCCAAACCGAGAGATATTTGCTCTCCTTTTCCTTCAGTGCCTCAAGCAGCTTTTTCATAAGTGATGCCTTACCTTTCAATCTTTATTTTTGCCAGACCGCCCTCGGCGGTCTCTTTGTATGCCGTGTGCATATCAAGCCCCGTTTCGCGCATGGTTGCCACTACCTTATCAAAGGATATCTTGCGGGTATTCCACAAAAAGCTGGCTAAATTTACCGCGTTGATGGCACGCATGGCGGCTACGGCATTGCGCTCGATGCACGGGATCTGCACCAAGCCGCAAATAGGGTCACAGGTCAGCCCCAAGTGGTGCTCAATGGCAATTTCCGCCGCATATTCGATCTTATCAAGCCCCAGCTGAAAAAGCTCGCCGAGTGCTGCCGCAGCCATGGCGCAGGCGCTGCCGATCTCGGCTTGACAGCCGCACTCCGCACCCGAGATAGAGGCGTTGGTTTTGATGAGATTGCCGATCACGCCCGCAGTGGCAAGGGCGCGCACAATCTCACGGTCACCAAAGCCGTGCTTTTTTTGTTGGTAGTAAAGCACTGCGGGCAGCACGCCTGCCGCGCCGCAGGTGGGGGCGGTAACGATATGCTCCCCTGCCGCATTCTGCTCACCCACGGCAAAGGCGTAGGCGCAGACCATACGGTTTTCTCTGGTTTCGGGTGTTTCGTCTACGTGCTGGCTGTTGTAAAGTGCGGCGGCACGCTTTTGCACGCCAAGGCCGCCCGGCAGCACGCCCTCGTCAATAAGACCGCGTGCAATAGATTGCTTCATTGCCTGCCACACCTCATCAAGGTAGGAAAACAGCCCCTCGCCTTCGGTATCGCGCACGTATTCCCACAAGCGCAGATCACGCGCCCGACAGTAGTCGGCAATTTCACTGAAGCTGCTGTAGCGGTAGGGGCGCTGCGGACTGAGCGCCTCCTCATTTTCAAACAAAATACTACCGCCACCCACGCTGTATACCCGAAAGCGGGCAAGCTCGTGCCCGCCACCAAGAGCGATCAGCTCCATGGTGTTGGGGTGGGGCAGCTCCTTTTCGGCAAGATCATATTCGATCTTGCATTTTTTGGGCGCAAGGGTCTTTTTGATCACCACATCGGTGCCATGCCCCTTGCCCGTTTTGGCAAGCGAGCCGTAAAGCACCACGCGGTAGCTCTCGGCATCGGGCACGCGTGCCCGAAATGCAAGGCAGGCACGCTCGGGGCCAATGGTATGTGAGCTGGAGGGACCTCTGCCGATCTTATAAAGCTCGACAAGCGACTCCATGCCGCGTGCAGCGGTGCTTTGCCGCACGCTCGGCTCAGTCTGCTCGTAAAACGCCTCTACCGGCACACCGAAAAGGGCGGCAAGCCCCATAAGATTTGTGGCTGTGGGTGTGGAGGCGCCTGCCTCCCACTTGGCAACCGCCTTATCGCTGATGCCCAAATATTCCCCAACCTTTTTTTGCGACATGCCCTGCTTTTTTCGCAGCGCCCTGATCGCTTGCGGTTGAAACCGATTCATATCTCGCACGTGCGCCTCCCTTTCGGTAGCTTCTATCTGTATTATACATGATTTTCTTCAAACTATAAAGGGGGTATGCGATATTTTTTTAAAAATTTTCTCAACCGTGGGTTGACACATAAAAAACACACCGCCCACGGGAAGATCCCGTGGGCGGTGGCTGCCAATGTCGACAGATCTTACTTATTGTTGTAAATAACGGTTACGCCGTCGTGGTCGGAGTCACCGTAAACGCCTTGACCGCCGCCGAAGAGCTGGTCGAAGGTCAACTTGACGCAAACGTTATCCTCTGCTTCGGTATGAGTATGATATTCCGTGATCTCACGAGTATCAGAATCTCTGGTCACATGATAGCAGGTCGCATCATCGCCCTCGATCAGCACAAAATGATTATCCCATGCATATTCCTCGGAGCTCATTTCATCAACACTGCTGATGGGTACCAAGCGGCTGAACTTGTAATCATTCTCTTTCGCATACGAGGGATGCCCGTTGGATTCCAGCTCGCAGTAGTAATAATTCGCCCAATCACCGTATTCAACGGTGACATTCTTACAGGTGACCGTATCGGCGAGAGGATATGTGGTTCCGTCAACATCTGTTGTACTTCCGTTAACATATCCGATAAGCATTCCGGAATAACGGTAAGCATACCACTGATAGTTCGCACACACATCATTGTACACATTCATTACCGGAGCAATGTAGCAACCCTCCACCAAAACAGGGCTGAGCGCATCGCCGTTCTTCCAGAAATAGCCAATCAATGCACCGGCAGAAGTATCATAAGTCCCCCAGTAAGCGCCAATGGAATTGGAGGAATCAATACTAATATTCTTGAAGGTGTAATTACTGTCGGAATATGCAAGACCCACAATACCCGCAGAACCAGCATTATACATTTCGTTGGTGCAATTCGTCAGCGTGATATTCTCAAATACACATTCTCCGTAAGCGGAACCGGCAACCACACCGCCGTAGGGACCATAGCCATAGAATGCGGCACTGTCAAGCGTCACGTTTTTAACCGTTCCGCCCTCAATGTGCCCGAACAGACCGCTTCTGCCGCCACTATAAGTTTCATCGGTTCGCGAGAGGTTAGAGATCGTATATCCCTGACCGTCAAATACGCCCGAGAAATCCTTGTTTGCAACGACCCACTCGGTACCGCTCATATCCACATCGCGGGAAAGCTTAATGGTTTTGCCTTTAAAGGTCTCGCCACTGCTGATCAATGCGTTAAGTCCCGCCAACTGCTCGGCAGAGGCAAGTGCAAATTCGGTATCTGTTTCATTGTACCAAGAGATATCGGCGGTACCGTCCCATTCATCTGCATCGCCGACATCCGCATTGCCCTGTACCGCCTCAA
>CAZOWH010000196.1:0-3103 GCA_964583425.1 uncultured Lachnospiraceae bacterium | reverse complement strand
ATGGGCAAAATAACCGTTTTAGCGGGTAGCGGAAATAATGGCGGCGACGGCTTTGTGGTGGCCAGAAAATTAAAGCTGAAAGGGCACGACGTTGCCGTTATTTTAGTAACGGGTAGTCCTACGACAGAAGCGTCTAGCGAAACCTTTAAAAGCTTTAAGGAAAGTAACGGCATTTGGCTTGATTTATTTTCTCAGAAAGAAGCTTGCAAAAAAAGAATAATTGAAAGTGACTTTATTATTGACGCTATTTTAGGCACAGGCAATAAAGGCGCTATTTCCGACCTTATTTTAGAGGCGGTAAATTTTGCGAATGAAAGCGGCGCTAAAAAAATTGCCCTTGATATTCCAACGGGGCTTATGTGCGACAGCGGCGAAATTAAGGGCGCCGTTTTTAAGGCAGAAAAAACCATTAGCTTTATTGGCTTGAAGCCCTGCCACGTAACTCTGCCTGCGGCAGAATACTGCGGCAAAACCACCGCCCTCGGCATTGGCATTGATGAAAAGGACGTTATCGGCGACCCCTCGGGCAGGACCGACATGCGCCAGATGATGACGCGCGAGACCATCGACCACAACGTGGCGTGCTTTAAAAAGCAAATGTCGCGCTTTATCGATTTTGACAACGCCATTCTCGTAAACAACGCCGACTGGCTGCTTGATCTCAACTACGTGGATGTACTGCGCGACGTGGGCGCTTGCTTCTCAGTAAACAAAATGCTTGCAGCCGAGTGCTATAAGCAGCGCATGGAAAAGGGGCTTTCCTTCCTTGAATTCAACTACATGATCATGCAGTCCTACGACTTTTACCACCTGTTTAAGACCTACAATTGCAATAGGCAGTTTGGCGGTGACGACCAATGGTCCAACATGCTGGGCGGCACCGAGCTGATCCGCAAGAAGCTTGGCAAGGACGCCTATGCCATGACCATTACCCTGCTCCTCAACTCCGAGGGCAAGAAGATGGGTAAGACCGCAAGCGGTGCCGTTTGGCTTGACCCCGAAAAAACCACGCCCTACGAATTCTACCAATACTGGCGCAACGTGGGAGATGCCGACGTACTGAAATGCATCCGCATGCTGACCTTCCTGCCCGTGGAGGAGATCGACAAGATGGATGCGTGGGAGGGCGAGCAGTTGAACCGCGCAAAGGAGATCCTTGCCTTTGAGCTGACAAAGTTGGTGCATGGCGAGGAGGAGGCTGCTAAGGCTGAGGCAAGCGCCAAGGCACTGTTTGGCGCGGGCTCGGGTGCCGATGCCCCCACCACCGAGCTTAGCGACGAGGATTTTGTTGATGACAAGATCGATATTCTCACGCTGCTGGTGAAATGTGAGCTTTGCGCCTCGAAATCCGAGGCGCGCCGCAATGTGCAGCAGGGCGGCGTAACGGTTGAGAGTGATAAGGTGACCGACTTCACGAAAGCCTACACCAAGGCAGAGCTTGCCGAGGGACTGCTTATTAAGCGTGGCAAGAAGAATTACCGCCGTGCAGTTACAAAATGATAAAAGGAAGCGCGTTGCACCCAAGGATGCAGCGCGCTTCTTGTTTTTTAAGTTCCCTTGGCGTGGCTTTCAACCACGGCGCGGTATTCGCGCGGCGTCATACCCTTATAACGCTTGAAGATCTTGCAAAAATAGGCGGCATCGTTAAAGCCGCTGTCAAACGCCACTGCGGTGATATTGGCGTTATCCGAGGCGAGCCCAAGGCAAGCGCGCTCCACGCGCATGCGGTTGACATATTCGATGGGGGAGCTGCCCGTATATTCCTTAAAAAAGCGGCACAGATATTTTTCGTTTGTTTTGGCAACTGAGGCAAGCGACTGCAGCGTAAGCTTTTCGGTATAATTTTGCTCGATCCATGCAATGAGGTTGGTGATAGTTTCCTTTCGATGACCGGTGTGCCGCCCTTGCTCGGGCAGCTTAATATGATCCTCTGCATAAAGCAGATACACAAGCTTCGCGGCGGACGCGTATGCCTGAAGCTCAAAATAGGGCGCTTCTCTCTTGACACAGGCAAAAAGCTCGTCAACCGCACCGTACAGTGATGAGCCGCAATCCCCCGGCAAAGAACGGATCTCCACCCCCTCCGAGAGGAGTGGCAGAATATAGCCCGTAATACGCCCTGAGCCGTGGCGGCAAAGCATATTGAGATCAAATACCACACACTCATAAGCCGCATTGCGCGGCTCTGCACGGTGCATCTGCCCGCCGCCGATAAAGGCAACCTCCCCCACGCCAAGCATGTGGCGCTCGTTTTCCACAAAAAGCTCCAGCTCGCCCGCGCAAACACGCACAATTTCAAACTCCCCGTGCCAGTGCAGCGTCATTTCATACCGCGGATGGCTTTCATCCACATAATAATATTGCATAGGAAAATCGGGCACACCGTGCCTTGTTTCCTCCTTAAAGCGAATATCTCTCATACGTCTTTCGCCCCCAAAAGTGAATATCGTTATATTTTTAGGAATAGATACTACAAGTATTTTACCACAAAATGTACTATAATGCAATTGGAAGCAAAAATAAACATAAAAAGGAGAATTTTATGGCAGAAAACAGATTAGTAGGCGCATATCCCGTAATCGGCATCCGCCCCACCATTGACGGCAGACGCGGTGTCTTAAAGGTGCGTGAGTCGCTCGAGGAGCAGACCATGAACATGGCGAAAAACGCCGCAAGACTTTTCACCGACAATCTCAAATATTCAAACGGCGAGCCCGTGAAGGTGGTGATCGCCGATACCACCATTGGCCGCGTGGGCGAGGCTGCCGCCTGTGCTGACAAGTTCCGTCGCGAGGGCGTGGATATCACCCTGACCGTGACCCCCTGCTGGTGCTATGGTGCCGAGACCATGGATATGGATCCGCACACCATCAAGGCAGTTTGGGGCTTTAACGGCACCGAGCGCCCGGGCGCGGTATATCTTGCCTCAGTGCTTGCCACCCACGCACAAAAGGGACTGCCCGCCTTTGGTATTTACGGGCATGACGTACAGAACTGTGACGACACCGAGATCCCCGCGGACGTGGCGGAGAAGCTGCTGCGCTTCGGCCGTACCGCTGTTGCAGCCGCCACCATGCGCGGCAGATCCTATCTGCAGATCGGC
>CAZOWH010000195.1:0-3112 GCA_964583425.1 uncultured Lachnospiraceae bacterium | reverse complement strand
CGGCCTCTACCACCCCAAGGTAGCGCGCTACCAACTGCGCCACACCCAGATTTCTTGCGACCAGTATATTTTAGCACAAAGCAAAACGCTTGTCAATACCCTTTTTGAAATTTTTTCACTTTTTTGTTTTGCTGTAATTTTTTCGAGAAAAATGTTGCATTTTAAGCTTGTTTCCTTTATACTATAATTAAAGAGCACCTGTGCTTATTAAAACGGAAAGGGGTAAACAATCATGGCACTGCCCGGAAAGACTTATCACATTTCTCTCAACGATGACGGAAAATGGCAGGTAAAAGCAGAAAAGGCAAGCAAGGCATTAAAGCTGTTTAACACGCAAAAGGAGGCTATTGCCTATGCCGAGACCATTGCGGAAAATCAAGACGGCAATTTTGTGATCCACAAAAAGGACGGCAAGATCCGCAAGCAGGATTATTCGAAAAAATGATGCCGTATTACCTCATTTATCTTTTACTGATCAATCCCGTTACCTTTGTTTTGTACGGCATTGACAAGCGCCGCGCAAAAAGGAATGCTTGGCGCATACCCGAAAAGGTCCTGCTCGGCTCCTCACTCCTCGGCGGCGCTGTAGGCGGCCTTCTTGCAATGCAGCTGCTTCGTCACAAAACCAAGCATTGGTATTTTTATTTCACCAACGTGCTGGGAATTTTATTGCACATAATTGTTTTTTTCCTCCTTTGGCAGATGATCTAAACACAAAAAAGCACGCGCTTGGCGCGTGCTTTTTTGTGTTTTAGCGTTCTTGTTGCGTTATGCCTGTGCTTTCTTCAGCTCAAGATCAAGCCATGTCATGCCGAGCGTAAACGCATCGTGCAGACCGACCTTATCTCCCTGCTTGATGATCTTGTTGGGGTCCTTTGCATCAACCACTTGAATGAGGACCTTGCCGGGCACTCTTGCCTCGCCCTCACCCGTATAGCTCATAATATCAAGGCACAGTACGCAAGGATCGTTATTGAGGTCGCCATAGATGATGGTATCGTTTTCGCGCACCAAGGGCTTACCCTGGTACATCAAATATTCACCCTCAACCTTTTTTCTTGTATCAGCCATTATCCTGCCTCCTCTGCAAAATTTACTACATGTTAGTATATCACGCGACGTGGAAAAAGTCAAGACGATTTACAAAATATGGTTATTTATAAAAGATACGGCTTTGCGGTCTGCAGTGCACGGGGAGAAAGCGTGCCTGCAAAGCAAAGCGCATACAGCCCATCGGCTACCAGCGCCAGCTCACGCTGTCTTGCCGCCGAGCCACCGAGAGCTGCGATCTCGGATTGCTTGGTTACAACGGGAACGGTACGGCGCTTTGCCGTTTGTGCAAGAAATTCTCTGCCCCGACGGTTAGCGGCGAGCAGGCGCAGATATGCGGGATGGGCAGCAAGATCGTTCTGCTTCACGCCTGCCAAAAGATAAAGCAACGCGCGGCGAATGCGCCCATCGGTATAGCGTTTGGTTGCCGCAAAGCGACACAACGAAGGATAGTCGGTGGCATCAAGTGCAGCCTTGGTAAGACGCCCGAAAAGTCCGCCACCGCATTCGGCAATATCGGAAAATGTATCATTTTGCGCACCATTTGCGCGCAAAAGTGCCAAAAGTGCAGTGCCGAGCCTTGCGGTATCGGCAAATCCGTACCGTTTGACGGCTTCTGCAAAGCCCGCGCGTGCCGCGGGCGGCAGATACGCGGTAACATCCTCCCCTGCCGCAATTTGCGCGCGCAGCGCGGTTGCCGAGGGAAATTCACCGTTTTTCAATACCGTATCACGGTATTCTGCCCCTGCACGGCGCACCGCGAACGGGGTGAGGAAGGGTGCCTCGTGCGTGATGGCACGTAAATATTCCACGGCGAGGATATCGTTTGAGGAGATCTCTTCACCGAGCGCATTAAAATATGCAGCGGCATCACCCGTGTTTTGTGCACCGTTTGCCGCCCTTTTGCGATATTGTCCCTCGGGCGCACGGTTGGCAAGTACCTGCAATGCGGCAAGATCGCCGCTCTCGCTGCCAAATGCCAGTGTATCCACGCCAAGGCTACTGAGCGCGCGCACGCCCGCGGTGGCAAAATAGCGTGCCGAGGAGGCGGAAAAGGGAAAGGGCAGCTCCAGCACAAGATCGGCGCCGCACTGCAGCGCCATAGCGGCGCGCGCATGGGGCGGCAGGATCGCCGCCTCACCGCGCTGCGTAAAATTGCCGCTCATCAGGCACACCACCGTTTGCGCGCCCACCGACTGCGCAAGCAGGTGCGCATGTCCCGTATGGAACGGATTATATTCGCAAATAATACCAACGTGCTGCATGTCTGCTCCCCTTCCCCGCGCCCAGCCGCGGAAAAATTTGTCTTTTTTCGCTTTGAAATATTGAAAAAAGTTTTCATGTATGCTATACTGTAAGATGATATTTTTATTAATACTTATTTTATGGAGGACTGAATATGAACGTACTGGTTGTCAACGCGGGATCAAGCTCCCTCAAATACCAGCTTTTTGACACCAACACCGATACCGTTTTTGCAAAGGGCATCTGCGAGCGCATCGGTATTGACGGATCGCTGATCGAGCACAAGCACCTTGTAAAGGGGCTGAAGGTTGAGGAGCAGCGCCCCATGAAAAACCACGCCGAGGCAATGAGCATTGTGGTGGAAAAGCTGCTTGACCCCGAGTGCGGCTGCATTTCCTCGATGGACGAGATCGAGGCTGTCGGTCACCGCGTGGTGCACGGCGGCGCATACTTCTCTGAATCGGTACTACTGACCGACGAGGTGCTCGCCAAGCTGCGCCTTTGCCACGACTTTGCACCGCTCCACACCCCCGCACACATTCAAGGCATTGAGGGCTGCCTCTCTGTTATGCCCGAGAAGCCCCAGGTGCTGGTATTTGACACGGCATTCCACCAGACCATGAAGCCCGAGGCTTATATGTACGCCCTGCCCTATGAGCTGTATCGGGACTACGGTGTGCGCCGCTACGGTGCGCACGGCACCTCTCACCGCTTTGTAGCAGGTGAGATGCAAAAGATCCTCGGTCGCACCGAGGGCACCAAAATCGTGACCTGCCACATCGGCAACGGCTCCTCGGTTTCGGCTGTGAAGGACGGC
>CAZOWH010000194.1:0-3264 GCA_964583425.1 uncultured Lachnospiraceae bacterium | reverse complement strand
TGAATTTGCTACGCAAATGTTATGATATGATTGCCCATCAAGCCTCAAGCTTGGCGAAGCCGATCATAACGATACGAAGTATCTCATAACTTGCCCGTAACGGCAATCATAGTTGTAGCGTAAATACTCCGTTAAGAGTATCACGCTACATAGGAGGCATGTTTTTTGGTTTGCGCGGGCACCGCGCACATTTACATGGTGAAAAGCAGGTTGGGCAAAAAATGTTTTTGGGGGGATTGACAAATGCGCAGAATATGCTATAATAGAATTAGCATCACAAAGCCGTCACAAATAGCGCACGTTTCAAACACAATGCGTGGGATGCATCAAATGAAACAACCGCAAATGAGGTGATAGAATGAGGATCGAGAAAAAAAGATTGAAAATTGCTTTCATCATTGCGCTCATAGCGCTTTCCTTGGTTTTGGTCATATGCGTGATACGCAATATTCCGCGCGAGACCGAAGCGCTTTTTCCGATGCCCGATCGGGTCATATGCTACCTTGACGGTCAAAAGTATACCTTAACACAAGAGCAGAGCGCGCGATTGGGAGAGGCGTTTGCGGCATATGAGCCGAAAACCAATGCCGTGCCATCCATGGAATTGGAGGGCGACCTTTTGGATCACACCGATCGGATCGCTTGGGAATTTCGATACAGCTTTCCGAAAAAATACACGGGCGGCTTTGATGCCAAATACGGCGCACAGACCGATACGGTGACCTTAGATAAGATCGTGATGCTAAGCTAGGATGGGGAAGTGCTGTGTGACTATTATCATAACGGCATCCGTCGTGATCTTTACGGTGACAAGGGCATGCACAGCGTGCTGAGGCGGATAGGCGGCTTTACCGCGTTTTTGCGCGAGATGGAGCAATGTGTTGTAAATGATCTGCTGGATGCCTCCCTGTGGCAGGTGACCGATCCCACGCCGCTTGTGGGCGATACGTTTCCCGCCAAGCCCGATTCCATGCTGTTGCATATCGACGGGCGCTCGGTCGAGATCACGGGCGCGGATCTGGAAAGGATCCACGGCGTGCTGGCCTCAGCATGCAGCGCGGCAACGATCTCTCATACGCAAAGCGGTCCTGCGGGTCTTGGCTATGCCATTGGCACGGTCAAGCAATGCGTTTTGGTTGAGCTTCGTTACAGCAGGCGGCAAAAATTTTTGCCCGATCAAATGCCCGATGAGCAAGCGTATGGTATCGCCGCATATCGCGCATATGCCGATCGGGAGTATGATTCGCTGCTTTTTGCGTGGGGCGGCAGCGGGGACGAGATAGCGGGCGGCTGTGAGGATCTGCATGTGTATTTCAACATAGATGGTGGCTACCAGTGGTGGACAGCCAATAATTCTCATATCGGCGTTTCTCCCGAAATAGAGGCGCTGCTGCCGGATATCCGTCAGCTGGTTCGTTAAAAAGCAGGAGGCAGGTACAAGACCTTGTACCTGCCTCTTTTCGATTTTCCTCATTACAGCTTCTTGGTATCCTCGTCGATTACCATATGGAAGCCCGCCTCCTCAAGGGCGGCGCGCTGATCGGCTTTCATCAGCATTCGGCATACAATTCGTCGTAATACCAGCGCATTGGGTTTTCGTAGATGTATTTTACAGTTTCTTTATAATCGGTACCGTTGCGGATGACATGCTCATAAAAAGATGTTTGAAAGAGCTTATCTATCGGTTGCAGCTCTTTGCATTTTTTTGTGGTCAAAGACTTATACGCACAAATTACATCCATCACCGTAGGGCGGGGGCTTGCTCCCGCAGCCTCATCATCCATCATCAAAATAACATGGATGTGATTTGGCATAATCACATATTGATCTATTTTTACGCAGGCGAACCGATCTTCTAAAAGAAAGAGCTGTTCTTTCGAAATTTTGCCGTATGCAGTCAATTCAACTTCGGCGGGAGCAAGCCCCCGCCCTACGATACGAGACAGTAAACAGCGCCTGTTTTCCGTACAGATCGTAACAAAATATGCTCCTGTCGAGCTATAATCATAAATCTTTAGCCGAGGATGCTTCCTCTTCGGCAATTGCTGTTCCATACCATCACCCCACCCATTATAGCACAAAATCCGCAGAGATACAATATCTCTGCGGATTTTCGGATGCTTGGTCAAGGTGTTACAGCTTCTTGGTATCCTCGTCGCTTACCATATGGAAGCCCGCCTCCTCAAGGGCGGCGGAGGCTGCGGCGTTGTCGGCAACGCGCAGCACCACGTAGGCGTGACGCTGGGTGCGCGCCAAAAACGCGTAAAGATACTCTACGTTAATGCCCGCTACATTGAGGGCATGCAAAGCCGATGAAAGCTTGCCGGGGGCATCGGAGATCTTTACGGCAATGACATCGGTCGCCTGCACCAAATGCCCGCTGTTTTTGAGAATGCGGATGGCATCCTCGGTCTTGTTTACGATCACGCGCAAAATGCCGAAATCCTGTGTGTCGGCAATCGAAAGGGCGCGCATATCCACACCGTTGGAGGCAAACAGATCGGTGATCTCAACCAGCGCTCCCTGGCGGTTTTCCACAAATACGGTCAGTTGCTTGATAGCCATACTATATGTCTCCCTTCAAATTTAATGATTTGTTAATCGTGCAGCTTGCGCTTGTCAATGACGCGCACAGCCTTGCCCTCACTGCGGGCAATGGTCTTGGGGGCAACCAGATGCACCACGGCACCAATGCCGATCATGGTGCGAATGGCACCGGCGAGAGCCTTTTCGCGTGCGGTAATACCGCTTACGGTATCGGTAAACTGCTCGGGAGAAAGCTCCACGTACACATCAAGCGTATCGTTATTTTTCGAGCGGTCTACCACGATCTGGTAGTTGGGAGCATAGCCCTCATTCAGCAGCACGGTCTCGATCTGGCTGGGGAATACGTTCACACCGCGAATGATCATCATGTCATCGCTTCTGCCCATGGGCTTGGACATACGCACGTGTGTGCGGCCGCAGGAGCAGGGCTTGCGCGAGAGCACGCAAATGTCGCGGGTGCGGTAGCGTAAGAGGGGAAACGCCTCCTTGTCAAGCGAGGTAAATACCAGCTCGCCGCGGCTGCCCTCGGGCAGGACCTCACCCGTGTCGGGATCGATGATCTCGGCGAGGAAGTGGTCCTCGTTGATGTGCATGCCCTTTTGCTCCTCACACTCAAAGGAGACACCGGGGCCCGAGGTCTCTGTGAGACCGTAAATATCATATGCCTTAATGCCAAGGCTCTTTTCAATGTCGCGGCGCATCTACTCGGTCCAGGGC
>CAZOWH010000193.1:0-3274 GCA_964583425.1 uncultured Lachnospiraceae bacterium | reverse complement strand
GTGATGTGCAGCAATCAACGCACATACCCTGTACGGGGCATTCACGAATGCCCCGCGACCCGTGATGCGGTGCGAAATCGCAAAATGAACCGATGTCCTCGACGATCCGCGATCCATGATGCATTGCAATATCGTGCACCATACATACACTCCCCTGTAGGGACTGTGTAAATATTTTTTGCAATGCCCATAAAAAAACAAAGCAGGAGAAGGAACTTTCGCAAAAGTCCCTTCTCCCGCTTCCTGCCTTTTAGCAAACCTCTTACTGCTTCACATGCACATCCATCTGCGGATACGGAATTTCGATACCCTTTTCATTGAAGGCAGCATAAATCTCTTCCTTCAAATCAAAGTTCACCTTCCAATAATCACCGCCGTTGAGCCAAACGCGAACGGCAAAGTCAATGGAGCTGGCACCGTGCTCGGTCATGCGAACCATAGGCGCGGGATCCTTAAATACCTCCTCATGACGGGAAATCACATCAAGGACGGTCTTTTTGACCAGCTCGGTATCGGTACCGTAAGCAGCCGAAACAACGAGATCGAGACGGCGTGTGCCCTTGGTAGAATAGCTGGTGATATTTGCGGCGGTTACGGTGGCATTGGGGATAATGATAACCTTGTTGTCGCCTGTCTTCAGCTTAGATCTGTCCATCGCGCGCTTGAAGATGCGACCGACCAGCTTTACTACAATATAGCCGATCACCAAAACGAGCGCAAACATAAGGATTGCGTTCCGGTTGTTGACCACGGTGTTCACGGCCGTGTTCCAGAGGTTTGTGAAAAATTCTTGTATAATTTTCCATTTCTTTTTTATTAAACACCTGTAAAAAGGGTGTTTTCAAGATGAGTAGGCAAGTCATTGCCAGACAGAAGTAAAAAACGATAAGATCGTTCTCCCGTTTTCAGCACAGATGCACGGAGCGCGGTATCGGTAAAGTAAAGCACGGGCTTTTCCCCCGCGATCTTAATAAGCCCCGGCACGGCTGCCGCAAATGCCGCCACGATCAGCTCCTCGTCAAGGGCGCGCGCCAGCATCACGGCGGTGGCACCAAGGGTTGCCGTGCCTGTGTTGGTTGTGGAAAACGGATCAACGGTGACTGCTTCACCGACACCAAGCCTTTGCAGACGTGCCCCTACGCGTGCGGAAAACGCCGCCTCGCTGCCGTCAAGCGCCGCGGCAAAGCCGCGCGCAATATCGGGGTCACCGCTTGCCGCCCATTCGTTAAACAGATCGCGCACCGTATAACTGTTTCCCGCGCCAATACCGCTCGTGAGGGTGATCTCAGAGTCGGGTGTGAGGGTGCTACCCTCACGCGCCATTTCCTCAACGATAACAAGTGCTACAGCAAGACGGCGGGCAAGCGCAGCGGAAATTGCCGCTTCACGCCCCACATCATAGGTCAGCACATGCGTTTCGGTATCTGACATCACAATGCTGTCAGTACCCAACGGGGCAACAGTGGCGGTCGCCTCATTTGTAAGCAACGCATAGAGCGCCGGGATCACATTGGTGCGGTCTATCACATACGGGCAAAGGGTACAGCTTTTTACCGTGTAGCCCTCCGCGCATTCGGTTGGGGCTATCACGGTATCGGAAAATGCATGCTTGCGCACCGCAATATCCGAGGGAACTGAAACAGCATCGGTCACCGACGCGTGACAGATCTTGCAATAGCGGATCTCGCTGCCCTCACTGACGCAGGTGGCGGGCGTCACATCATAGCGGCTGCCGTATACGTGCGTGTGCGCGCCGTTGTCGTAAAGATAGGCTTCGCCCGCACCGCTACAGGAAACAAGCAAAAGAGAAAAAAGCAGCATTAGTGCAATACAGCGCAATTTTCTCATACCGTTTCCTACCTTTCTACTTAATGATCGGCTTTGCCGTTAGGGCGATCAACACCTTTTTGTTATCGGGCTGTACCGTTGCCTCATGCGCAGCACGGTTGCGGTGCAGCTCACCGCATTTGGTGCAACGGTGGACAATGATAAACCCTTTTTTTGCATCAGGCAGTGCCGAGATCGGCTCCATTTGCCCGCCACACGTATTGGCGCGGTCGCCGGGATTGATATCCACATGCAGGCTCCACAGACAAAAGGGGCAATGATTACGGGAGGTATACCCCAAGGGTGCCACCTCCCTGCCGCAATGCGCACAGATGAACCCGCTGTCGTTTTTAGAAAATCTTTTGGTTTCCATATTTTTGTGCTGAAAAACGCCGCTACGTGCGGCGTTTTTCTTACTTTTACTTGTTGATTATTTCTTCAGCGCCAGTGCCGCTTTTGCCTTTGCCACAATGTTTGCGGGCGTGAGGCCGTACATCTCAAGCAGTGCGGGCACAGTACCGGAGCGACCAAACGCATCCTCCACACCAACGCGCACAACGGGCACAGGGCAAGCCTCGCACACCGTTTCAGCCACGGCAGCACCGAGACCACCGATCACGTTGTGCTCCTCGGCGGTAACGATCGCGCCGGTCTCCTTGGCTGCCTTCAGCACGATCTCGCGATCAAGGGGCTTGATGGTGTGAATGTTGATCACACGTGCGGAGATCCCCTCCTCCTTCAGCATATCGGCGGCGGTATTTGCCATATCCACCATAATACCGGTGGCAATGATAGTCACGTCGCTGCCCTCACGCAGAAGCACGCCCTTGCCAAGCTCAAACTTATAGGTCTCCTTATCGTTGAACACCGGCACGGCAAATCTGCCAAAGCGCATGTAAACAGGACCCTCAAAGTGAAGTGCCGCCTCAACAGCCGCGCGTGCCTCAACGGCGTCGGCAGGGTTGATGATGGTCATGCCGGGGATCGAGCGCATCAGTGCGATATCCTCGTTACACTGGTGCGTTGCACCGTCCTCGCCCACGGTAATACCCGCGTGCGTGGCGCCGATCTTAACATTGAGGTGGGGATAGCCGATCGAGTTGCGGATCTGCTCAAATGCGCGACCTGCCGCAAACATCGCGAAGGTAGAAACAAAGGGAACCTTTCCGGCAGCCGCAAGACCTGCCGCCACCGACATCATATTGCCCTCGGCGATGCCGCAGTCAAAATGACGGTTCGGGAACTTCTTTTTAAAAATGCCTGTTTTGGTTGCCGCTGCGAGGTCCGCATCCAGCACCACAAAATTATATTTTTCACCAAACTCGGCAAGCGCGTTGCCGTATGCTTCTCTTGTTGCAATCTTTTCTGCCATGATCCGGGGCCCTCCTTACATTTTTGCCTTTGCCTTGATTTCCGAAACGGCGATCTCATACTGCTCGTCATTCGG
>CAZOWH010000192.1:0-3326 GCA_964583425.1 uncultured Lachnospiraceae bacterium | reverse complement strand
ACCGAGGTGACCGATATGAAAGGGCTTTGCCACATTGGGGGATGAATAATCCAGCACAACGGTCTTACCGCAGCCCTCATCGGAGGAGCCGTAGCGCTCGCCCGCCTTTATAATGCCCGTAAGAACCGTATCAACAAGATATTCCTTAGAAACGGTGATATTAAGATAACCATTCACCGCCTCTGCACGCTCCACACAGGAAAGCCCTGCAAGGCTCTCGGTAAGCGCTGCTGCGATCTGTACAGGCGCGCGGCGCAGCGTGCGCGAGAGCTTAAAGCATGGAAGGGCGAGATCGCCCATATTTTCGTCGGGCGGGTATTCAAGCATGCCCGCAAGCTCCATTACCTCAGGTGCGGCGGGTGCACCGAGGGCAGCAATGCCCTCGGTCAGTTTTTCTGCAATCAATTTTTTAATGGTCTGCATAGTAATCCTCTTTTATAACATTGACAGTTTATTATACATCTAATTCTTGCAATAATCAAGTGTATTTTTTCAGTTTTCACCCGCAACCGAAATATCACGCACCAAAATGGCGGGGGCGGCGCTCATGGAAAAGCCACAGCTTCCCGTTTCCACCTCACTGCCAACGCACGCAATGCTTTTCAGCAGATCAAAGAAGTTGCCGGCAATGGTAAAAGCCTTCACGGGACCTGCTTTTTTACCGTTTTGAATAAGAAAGCCCGCGCTTTCAATCGAGAAATCTCCCGTTACGGCATCACAGCCCGCGTGCAGACCCTTTAGCTCGGTGATATAAAGCCCATCGCCCGCTGTGCGGAACAATTCCTCCAGCGTGGCACTGCCCGCCGCAATATGGCGGCAAAAGCCCGCAACCGAAACGGGATCGGCATAAGAACCGCGCCCTGCATTGCCCGTGGATTTTTTTCCTGTTTTCTTGGCGGTGGTGAGATCATAGAGAAGCGTTTTCAGCACGCCGTTTTCCACCAACGCCTTTTTATAGGTGGGTACACCCTCCGCATCAAAGGGCATTTGCATGGTGTTATCGGGATAAAAGGGATCATCGAAGACGGTGAGTGCGGGAGAGGCGATCTGCGTGCCCTCCTTGCCCGCCAGCAGCGAGAGCCCCAGCATGGCGTTTTTGCCGCTGAAGATGCCACCATAGGCGGAAAAGAGAGCGCGCACCTGCTTAGCGGAAAATACCACCTTGTATTTCCCTGTTTTCACGGGTGCACCGCCAAGGCGTGCAAGCGCTTCGGCAACGGCTCGCTCGGCAATGCCGGATTTTGCGGAATCCAGCTCGGCGGTCACCGCCGTGCCGTATGAGGGCTCACTCCCATTATTGATCACCGCCTCGGCATAGGCATAGCGCATGGCGGCGCTGTGTGAAAGCGAGAGCCCCTTGGAATTAGCAAGACAAACGGTGATCTCCACTGCGCCCGCGGCGGTTTCGGTACCATCGGTTACCAGCGGGGAGGCGGCATATATGCGCTCCTGTAGATCAAGCGCCGCACGGCGGAGCTCTGCAGCGGTGGGCAGGGCAGGCTTTTTCGCCGTTACCGTGCCGTAAGCATCACCTACACTGGGTGCGTAAAAGATCGGCTCCTCATCGGCATCCACAAGCATGGCATTCGCCATAGCGCGTGGCACAAGCGCTTCGAGCTCCACCTCCTCCATGCACTCGGTGGAGGCAGAGCCGATCTTACCCTCTACCGCACAACGGAAGCTGATACCGCCCGCCGTACCGAATGCCGAGGCGTTCGGCTCGCGATTGAGCGCATCCGCCGAGAGGTCGGTTCCCATGCGATAATATACATCATAATCGGTAAGCCCCGCGCGGCGCGCGGCGGCAAACAAAATTTCCTTTATTTGTTCAAAGCTCATGAGCGACCTCCTACCGTGATCTTACGCACACGAATGAGGGGCTGCCCCACATCGGTAGGTACACTGCCGCTTGACGAGCCACACATCCCCTGCCCTGTTTTGAGGTTTTGCCCAACCATATCGATATCCTGCAGAATCTCTGCTCCCGTACCGATCAGTGCCGCACCGCGCACAGGCTCACAGATCTTGCCGTTTCGCACGATATATCCCTCCTTTACGGCGAAGTTAAACTCGCCCGTTAAGGGATTGACCGAGCCGCCGCCCATTTCCTTGGCGTAAAGCCCGTACTCGATCGAAGCAATGATATCCTCATTTTTATCGGGACCGTTATCAATAAAGGTGTTTGTCATACGAGAGGTCGGCTCAAAGGTGTAATTTTCACGTCTGCCGCTTCCCGTCACGGGCATTCCCATGCGACGCGCGCCGAGACGGTCGATCATATAATTTTTGAGAATGCCGTTTTCAATCAGTACATTGCGCGTGGCGGGCGTGCCCTCATCGTCGATGTTAAAGGAGCCCCAGCCACCCTTGATGGTGCCATCGTCAATGGCGGTCACCTTTGGGTTTGCGATCTGCTGCCCGAGTTTGCCTGCCATTTGCGATGCGCCGATCCCGACAGAGGTTGCTTCAAGCGAGTGACCGCATGCCTCGTGGAAGATAACACCGCCGAAGCCATGCTCGATCGCCACAGTCATAGTGCCCGCGGGACAGTAAGCAGCGGAAAGATTGGTCAGTGCTTGGCGTGCGGCGCGCTCACCAATCGATTTCGGCGAAACGTTTTCAAAAAACTCCACACCAACGCCACCACCGGGACCAAAAAAGCCCGATTGGTTCTCTCCCCCATCGCTTGCCACGGCGGAGATGGCAAGGCGCGTGCGCACCTTGCGATCTTCGCGGCAAAGCCCCTCGGTATTAGCCACCAAAATGGCGCGATCGGTATCAAGATAGGTGCCGTCAACCTGCGAGATCTTTTCGTCTACAGCGCTTGCCGCTTGGCACGCCTCACGCAGAAGGTCGGTCTTTTCACGTGTGGGTACGTCATCCGGATAGTGCTTTACTGCTTGGTGATTGACAACCACATCGGGTGTGAGGCTGATGTGGCGCTTACCAAGCCCCTCGCCGACAGCCCCCGCCACAGCGGCGGCACAGGCAAGCAGCCCCTCGCGTGTGATATCGGAGGTAGAGGCATAATAGGTTTTGGTGCCGCAAAATACGCGAATGCCAACGCCCGCGATCACTTGATCACGGATCGCCTCTACCTTACCCGAAACAAAATGGATGCGCGTGGCGTGCTCGCGCTCGGCAAACACCTCGGCAAAGTCACCACCCGTGGATACGGCAACCGATAAGAGGTCGGAAAGTAATTCTTTTGCTATCATATCTACTCCTTAAAAAGGGATACTTTCAGTATAAGCCACTCACCGCAATTTTAATCGGGATGGCGCTCACCGAGAATGGTGCGGTATTTTTGATAAAAGCTTTCAAAA
>CAZOWH010000191.1:0-3513 GCA_964583425.1 uncultured Lachnospiraceae bacterium | reverse complement strand
GAGCGAGTTTGCTCTGAGCCGCCGTGTGCCCGAGTATGTGGGCCGTTCCAAGGCTGTTCGCACTCTTGCGGAGGATCTGCGTGCCGGCAGCGTGCCTGCCGAAGTGGCCGAGGTTCTGGCCAAGGTGGGCGGCGATGCTGCCAAGACCACGGTCGGCTCCTGTGTCTTCGCAAAAAAGCCCGGCGACGGCTCTGCCCGTGAGCAGGCTGCCTCCTGCCAGAAGGTGCTGGGCGGCTTTGCCAACATCTGCTATGAGTTTGCCACCAAGCGCTATCGCTCCAACTGCATCAACTGGGGCATTCTCCCCTTCACGCTTGCCGAGGGCACGCCCTTTGACTATGCCGAGGGCGACTTTGTGTTTGTGCCTGCAGTGCGTGAAAAAATTGCCGCAGGCTGCGAGGAATTTGCCGCAAAGGTGATCCGCGCGAACGGCACGGTGGAGGACATTACCCTTTATGTGAAGGGGCTTACCGAAAACGAAAAGGAAATTATTTTGCGCGGCTGCTTGATGAACTACTACGCCGCACAGCAAAAATAAGGATTTACGTATGTCTACTGCTTGGAAATTGGGGCTTGCCCCCATTGGAAACGGTTATTCGACAGCCGACAATTTTAAAATGATTGCAGCGGCGGGATTTGAGGCAACCTTTGTTGAGTGGAACCCCGAAAAAACCGAGGAATGGGCAAACGCCGCGGCAAAGCAGGGGCTGTTCTTGCAGTCGATCCATTCCCCCTTTAGCGGCGATTGCCGTGTGTCGCACCTGTGGCAGGAGGGGGAGGCAGGGCGTGCCGTTGCCGACAAGCTGATCTTGTGCGTGCAGGATTGCGCCCGCTACGATATACCCGTGATGGTCATTCACCCCTTTATCGGCTTTCAGGATCACACCCCCACGCAGGTGGGGCTTGACAACTACGCCCGTGTGATCGAGGAGGCAAACAAGCTGGGCGTCAAGCTTGGCTTTGAGAACGTGGAGGGCGAGGAGTATCTTGCCGCCCTTATGAAAGCCTTTTGGAACGAGCCCTCGCTCGGCTTTTGCCTTGACACGGGGCACGAGCTCTGCTACAACGGCGGCAAGGATATGCTGGCACTGTACGGCGATAAGCTTTGCCACACCCATTTTAATGATAATCTCGGTGTGTACGACCCCACCCTTACCTGGCAAAACGACCTGCATTTGGTGATGGGCGACGGCATTGCGGATTTTGAAAACGTGATGGCACGCATTGAAAAAACGCCCTATCGCGGCGTGATCAACTGCGAGCTGACCCTAAAGAACAAGCCCAACAGACACGACCACGATAAATACGCCGCCATGTCCCCCGAGGAGTTTTATGCCTTTGCCTTTGCACGGGCAAAAAAGGCTGTTGGCATGAAATGAACACCGAACAGCGGGTACCGCCCGTGAAAGGAGCTTTTATGAAAACGAGAATCGAATCCTTTTTTGGCATTCACTGCGATTTTCACGCCAAGCCCTCGAAAAACGATACCATCGGCACGGGGCTTCGCGAGGAGGACATCCGCGAGATCTGCCGCACGCTGCAGCCCGATTTTATCCAGATCGACTGCAAGGGGCACCCCGGTTGGGCATCCTATCCTTCAAAGCTCGGCAACGCCATGCCAAATTTTGTGGGCGACCCTCTGGCACTTTGGCGGCGCGTGACGCGCGAGGAGGGTGTGGCACTTTACATGCACTATTCGGGCGTTTACGACATCAAATATTGTGAGGAGCATCCCGAAGCGTGCACGATGAAGCCCGACGGCACGCTTGAAATGGGCACGACCCGTCTTGACAGTCGCTACGCCGACGAGGTGCTGATCCCCCAGCTTTGCGAGCTTGCCGAGGTCTATGAGATCGACGGTGTGTGGATCGACGGCGAGTGCTGGCGCATCTCCCCCGACTATCACCCCGAAACGCTGCAAAAATTTGAGCGCGAGTGCGGTGTTGACCTCAAGGGCGGCATTCCCGCCACCCCCGAGGACCCTTATTTTTACGAATACATGGATTTTCACCGTGCGATGTTCCGTCGATATCTCAATCACTACGTGGATACGCTGCACGCGAAATTCCCCCGACTGCAGATCGCCTCTAACTGGGCGTTCAGCGACCATATGCCCGAGGCGGTGACGGTAAATGTAGACTACCTTTCGGGCGACCTGGACCCCAAAAACTCCTTCCATTCCGCGCGCTACGCGGGGCGTGCACTTGCGCAGCAGGATTATGCGTGGGATCTGATGTCCTGGAACTTCCGCATCACCATCGGTGAGCGCGAGGCGCGTATCTCCAAGCACAAGACACAGATCATGCAGGAGGCAGCAGCCGTGATTGCCCTTGGCGGCGCTTACCAAAACTACGTGATGCAAAACGATGACGGCTCACCCCAAATGCACGAGTTGCGCAATCTTGCCGAGCTTGGCGAGTTTGTGCGTGCCCGTAAGGATTACTGCTTCCGCGGTAAGGCGGTGCATCAGGCAGCGCTGCTGCTTTCGACCTATGACCGCAACCGCGGCAACACCAAGCGCGCCTATTCGCGCTCGGGCTACAAAAACACCCTTGGTATGACGGCGCTGCTTTGTGATATTGGCCACTCCCTTGAGATCATCAGCGAGCACACCCTCACGGGCAATGCCGACCGCTACAAAATGATCGTCGTGCCCGAGCTTAATTTCGGGCTTGATAAAAAGACCGTGGGCGAGCTGCTCATTTATGCCGAGCACGGCGGCGCGCTTGTGCTGACGGGCAAAACCACGTGTGAGCATTTTGCCGCCTGCGGTGCCCCCTTTAAGCTGACCGACCTGCCAGAATATTTTTCACAGGGAGAAAAGGCATATGACAACGGCGGCGACAACGGACATGGCAACGGCGTCACCGCCAAGCACCGCAATTACGTATTTACCGAGGATCAAAAATTCTTCGGTGCGCTTTTCTCGCCGACATCACCGATGGGTGAGGGTGCTGCGGTGCTGGCGCAGGTAGCACACACCGTGACCGAGGAGATGAAGCCCCTCGCGATCACCTTGCCTCACGGGCGCGGCAGCATTACCGTGATCGGCTTTGATATCGGCAAGCAATATCTTGAGGGCGCGCAGTATTTGCACCGCAGCCTGATGAGATCGGCAACCGCCGATCTCTACGACCCTCTTTGCCGCGTAGAGCAGGCACTGGGGCATTTGGAGATCGTGTGCCTTAAGAAGGATGGCAGGCTGATGATACAGCTGGTAAACGGCAACGGGCAGCACGCAAGCCCCAACTCGGTAACCGAGGATTTTATCCCGCCCGTGCTTGATGTGCGCCTCTCGATAGCACTTGACAAAGCCCCCAAGCAGCTGCTGCTGCAGCCCGAGGGGCGCTCCCTCCCCTTCACCCTTGAGGGTGGCAGGGTATTTGTGGATATTGACCGCATTGATATCCACAGCATTATTGAGGTTGTGGAGTAATCCCCCCCTATATACACCATTCCACCTATTTTTCAAACTGTTCGGAGGTATTGAACTATGAAAAAGATCAAAATGAC
>CAZOWH010000190.1:0-3577 GCA_964583425.1 uncultured Lachnospiraceae bacterium | reverse complement strand
ATTCCGACCAAGTATAAGTGGATCGAGCGATTTTCCGATACAAGCGTAATGGATGTGCCGATGAACGACCAAAGCGTTTATGAGCTTTTTCTTTCAACCAAGCCCCTCGGCATCAGTCCTGAGGATATTGATGCACAGCTTGGTACCTACGGTCTGCCCGAGTTTGGTACACGCTTTGTGATGAAGATGGTAGAGGAGGCAAAGCCGCGCTCCTTTGCCGATCTTTTACAGATCTCGGGACTTTCCCACGGTACAGACGTGTGGGTAGGTAACGCGCAGGATCTTATCAAGGATGGAATCTGCGATATTTCCCACGTGATCGGATGTCGCGATAACATCATGAACGACCTTATTCGCTACGGCCTTGAGAATGCGCATGCCTTCAAAATTATGGAAAGCGTGCGTAAGGGCAGAGGTCTCACGCCCGAGTGGGAGGCAGAGATGCGCGAGCACAATGTACCGGAATGGTACATTGGCTCTTGTAAAAAGATCAAGTATATGTTCCCGAAGGCACACGCCGCCGCGTATGTGATGTCAGCCATTCGTCTTGGCTGGTATAAGGTACATATGCCGCTTGCCTTCTATACGGCGATGTTTACCGTGGCACCGGGCGGCTTTGATGCCGAGATTGTCATGGGCGGTAAATCCAATGTGGTTGCCACTATTAAGGATATCGAGCGCCGCGGCAAAGAGGCAAGCCCCAAGGAGCAGGCTTCGGTGTCCACTTTGCAGTTGATCAACGAGTGCATGGCACGTCATATCCGCTTCCTGCCCGTTGACATTGAAAAATCCGATTCACGTGCGTTTCTGCCCGAAAACGGCGCCATTCGTATGCCATTCTCGGCTTTGGCAGGCGTAGGTGAAAATGCCGCGGAAAGCATTGTGGCGGCACGCAATGAGGAGCCCTTCTTCTCGGTTGAGGATCTGCAGATCCGCGCGGGGCTCAATAAGAGCGTTGTGGAAACGCTCCGCCAGGCAGGCGTGCTTGATGGAATCAATGAAACCGACCAGCTTTCCTTTTTTTGAGGTTTTGCATGGAAATTGTTTATTTTGAAAGCCTTGTCAGCACAAACGATACGGCAAAAGCCGCAGCGCGTGCAGGGGCGAAGGCCTTTTATACCGTGGCGGCAGGCTACCAAACGGCGGGTAGAGGCAGAAAGGGGCGTGCCTTTGCCTCACCTGCGGGTGGCACCTACTTTAGCACCGTTTTGCGCCCCACCTTCAGTCGTGAAAAATACGGTGCCATCACCCCCTTTGCGGCACTGGCTGTGCACCGTGCTGTAACAGATATTCTGGGCATATCGCTTGATATTAAATGGATCAACGATCTGCTGTGGCAGGGTAAAAAGGTGTGTGGCATCCTTGCAGAAGCCGGGGAGGATCAAAACGGTACTCCCTTTGTGGTGCTTGGCATAGGTATCAACACGGGGCACTGCGCGCTGCCTGCAGACCTTGCTGATATTGCGATACATCTGCCATACAATGATCCAAAGGCACTGATAGAACGTATTTTGTTTTATTTGCAGTCCTTTGAAGCGGAGATCGAGGCGGGCACGTGGCTTGCTGCATATCGCGCACGGCTTTGCTGCCTTGGAAAACGCGTGCTTGTGATCGGGGAGAGTGATACAATGCTTGCTCTCGCACTTGATGTGCATGCGAATGGCGGTCTTGTGGTACGATATGAGGACGGTACATGCGAGATCCTTACAGGCAGTGAAATTTCGCTGCGCTTGGCAGAACAATAAGTAGCTTTTCGACATAATCTGTCAGTAAGAGGGATCATGTCGGCTATATAAAAAACCGATTTCGGTGATCCGAAATCGGTTTTTCTTTTATTTTGAAGATGCAAATGAGGAATAACGCAATGTCTTACAATAAAACGATCACGGTTTTGGGGGGCGATACACGGCAGGTCGCGCTGGCGGAGTATTTTGCTGCAGCGGGCTTTACGGTTTGGGTATGGGGCTTGCCGCAGACACTGTTGCCTGTAACCATTCTACCTTCAGACAACTGGCAGGAGGCTGTTGTGAGGGCTGATGTTGTGGTGCTGCCTTTGCCCGCTTCGCCCGATAGCAAGCACTTGAATCTACCACTGGCGGTAGAGGAGCAGCTGAAGCCGCCGCGCGTGGTGGACATCGTGCACGCGTTGCCTACGCATACGCTCTTGGCAGGGGGCAGGTTTTCGCCTGTGCTAAAGGAGATAATAGGGCAGGCGGGCGTGCATTTTTTTGATTATTTTGAAAGCGAGCTCCTGCAGCAAAAAAACGCAATTCCCACAGCCGAGGGGGCAATAGAGGTGTTGATGCGTGAGGTGCCACGCACCATACGGGATCTACCTGTTGCCGTAACAGGCTTTGGGCGCGTGTCGCGGGCGCTGGTAAAATTACTGCTTGCCATGGGCGCAAGAGTCACAGTGGCGGCACGTAAAGCGGCAGATCTTGAAGCCGCCTGTACCATGGGGTGCAGCACCGTTCATATCGATGGTAAGGAAGCGCTATTTGCTCTTTCTGAGGGGTATGCGGCAATCTTTAATACTGTGCCGCATTGGCTGTTTGATGAGCACGTATTGATGAAGTTTTCAAAAGATACCTTGCTAATAGATCTCGCCTCCTCGCCTGGTGGCATTGATGCAAACGCCGCGGCGTCACTTGGTATTCGTGTGATCTGGGCATTATCATTACCCGGCAAGTACGCACCCCAAACGGCAGGGGAGATCATTGCCGAAACGATTTTAACCTATATGCGTGAGGAGGAAATGTTATGATCGGCTTTGCCCTTTGTGGCTCCTTTTGCACTGTGCGTTCGGCACTGTTGGAGATGGAAAAGCTTACACAATCGCATGAGGTGCAGGGAATCGTCAGCGAAAATGTCTATAACACCGACACCCGCTTTGCCAAGGCCTCCGAGGTGATCGATGAGATCGAGCAGCTCACGGGCAGAGCGGTGATCCACAGCATTGTGGAGGCAGAGCCCTTGGGGCCTAAATCCCCTTTGGAGGCGCTTGTGATCTGCCCTTGCACAGGTAACACGCTTGCCAAAATGGCAAACGGCATCACAGATACTGCCGTCACTATGGCGGCAAAGGCGCATCTGCGGAGCAACCGCCCGCTGGTGATCGCACTTGCCTCAAATGATGCGCTTTCTGCCAATCTCAAAAACATCGGACAAATGCTCACACGCAAAAACGTGTATTTTGTACCGATGAAGCAGGACGATCCAAAGGATAAGCCGCATTCACTTGTTGCCGATTTTTCACAGCTTGGCATGACGCTTGACGCGGCACTTGTAGGCAAGCAATACCAGCGTTTGTTTCAGATATAGCAAAAAAGCGTGACATACTGTCACGCTTTTTTACTGCTTTATTTTTTTGGCGGATGCGGAATTTCGGAAAGTCCAATTAAATAGTCTGCCGAGAGATTGTAAAATTTACACAAGACAATCAGGTCATCAATTTTAAGCTCTGCTCGTCCCGCCTCAATGTGATTGTAACCCTGCTGAGATTTGTGTAGAATTTTGCCGATCTCTGCCTGTGTAAAATCTCTGTCCTCGCGAATATTTTTAATGCGTTCTCTGTAGT
>CAZOWH010000189.1:0-3620 GCA_964583425.1 uncultured Lachnospiraceae bacterium | reverse complement strand
TCATCGTTGCCATCAACAAGATGGATAAGCCCGAGGCAAATCCCGATCAGATCAAGCAGGAGCTGACCAAGTACGACCTCGTTCCCGAGGAATGGGGCGGCGACGTCATTTGCGTGCCCATCTCCGCACTCAAGCGCGAGGGCATCGACACCCTGCTTGAAAACGTACTGCTGGTAGCGGATATGAAGGAGCTGAAGGCAAATCCCGACCGCCGCGCCAAGGGTATCATCATCGAGTCCAAGCTTGACCGCGGACGCGGTCCCGTTGCCACCGTGCTGGTGCAAAACGGTACGCTTCACAATGGCGATATCGTGATCGCAGGCACTGCGGTCGGTCGCGTGCGTACCATGAGCGACCATACGGGCAGGATCGTGAAGGAGGCAGGTCCCTCCGTGCCCGTTGAGATCGTAGGTCTTGCAGAGGTGCCCGAGGCAGGTGACGAGTTTGCGGCTGTCGAGGACGAGCGCATGGCAAGGACCCTTGCCGATCAGCGCCGCGACAAGGCAAAGGAGGAGGGCTTTAAGGCAAATGCCCGTGCCAACCTTAACGACCTGTTTGCGCAGATCTCCGAGGGTGTCAAGGAGCTTAATATTATTGTAAAAGCAGACGTGGCAGGCTCTGCCGAGGCAGTGAAGCAGTCGCTTGAAAAGCTGACAAATGAGGAGGTCAAGGTGCGTGTCATCCATGCCGCTGTCGGTGGTATCATCGAGGGTGACGTAATGCTTGCCGCCGCCTCCAATGCCATTATCGTTGGCTTTAATGTCCGTCCCGATAAGGCAGCGATCGACTCTGCCGAGCGCCAGAATGTCGATATCCGTACCTACCGCATCATCTACGAGTGCATCGAGGAGATCGAGGCGGCAATGAAGGGTATGCTGGCGCCCAAGTTCCGCGAGGACGTGATCGGTCACGCAGAGGTGCGCCAGACCATTCACGTGCCGAATGTTGGCTTTATCGCAGGCTCTTACGTGCAGGACGGTAAAATTACCCGTCAGTCCCAGATCCGCGTTGTACGCGACGGTATCGTGATCTTTGAGGATAAGATCGCATCGCTTCGCCGCTTCAAGGACGACGTCCGTGAGGTTGCCGACGGCTATGAGTGCGGTATCGGTCTTGACCGCTTTAACGATATCAAGGTCGGTGATATTCTTGAGGCCTTTGTGATGGAGGAGATCGAGCAGTGAGATAAGCTCACTAAGATCAGATCCAAAAGGGAGGTTTCAGATGACTTGGGAAAAATCTTGCGGCGCACTTGTGGTGCGCCGCGAACAGGACAATTATTATATACTCATGATACGCCATAAGGCGGGTGGGCATCGTTCCTTCCCGAAGGGCCACATGGAAGAGGGAGAAAGCGAATATGCAACCGCCCTGCGCGAGGTGATGGAGGAAACCTCCTCCCGCATTGCTATTATTTCGGATTTTCGTGCTACTGTCAGCTACAGCCCCAGCCCCGGCGTGATGAAAGAGGTAGTGTATTTTCTTGCCTTTACCACCGATGCAAATATCAAGGCAAGAGTGGGCGAGATCGCCGAGGTCGAGTGGATTCCACTTGACGAGGCGGAAAATTGCCTCACACACGAGAACGATAAAACCGTCTTTCGTGCCGCTATGGAGCGTATGAAGAATATTAGCTTTTCGATCAAGTGAAAAGCTATGGAGCGGGGAGAGGACCTTTTGCAAAAGGTCCTCTCCCCGCTCTTCGTTTTCGCTTTGCAAAAACGAATTCACACCTCTCTCCCGAAAACCTTAAAAAGTAAGTTGATGATGCGATACAAATAAACTCATTTTCATGTAGGGAGGGGGACCCTCCCGAAATTTTGCACGTTCAAAGCATGTCTGGGGGTATTTGACTTCGTACAAAAAATGTGCTACAATGAAAATAAGAGGTGAGATATCGTGCTTGAAAATATCAGTGTCCGATGCAGGGCGGTTGTTGTGTTCTTGTTTTCGGCAGTGGCGCTTTTATTGTTTACCGCTTGCTGCTATGCGGGGCAAATTTGGTTTTCCGAATGGTATGGGCTCCCCATGGGCGGCGCGCTGATGCTGCTGTCTATTCCGTTCCACCGGCTGCGTGAAAAAAGCAGTTTTTCTTATGTGGTCAGCTTTTTGCTGAACACGGTGGGTATGGGCTTTTGTGCCTCGGCATATTACAGCATGACCATTGTGCCCTCTGCGCTTGAGGATCTTTTGCCCGGTGTTATACTGCCGCTTGGCATCTTGCTTATAACCTGTATTTTACTTACCGTATTTGCACAGGTAAAGCAGCCGATCGTTACGGTCGTGATCGTGCTGGAGGTTGCGCTGGTGATCGCCTCGGTCGTGTTTTGGGTACAACGGGGTGGAGATTTTTATGCATTTTCGCTCTTTTCGCTTTTGATAGCGGGATTTTACACCTTTGCGTATGCCCTCACGGTAGGCGAGGAGGATCGCAGCATTTTACGTGACATTTCCTTTGGTAGCTACGGGTGCTTTTTGTTTGTAGCATTGGCGGCACTGCTCGCCATTGCCTGTGTTGCGGGTGATGGCTGTGACTGTGATTGTGACGGCGATTGCTGTGATTGCAGCGGATGCGATGGCGGCAGCAGCGGTAAGACGAAGAAGAGGAAGAGGAAGGGAATTTGACTGATAAGCAAGAGAGAAGGGAGACCCCCTTTTGAAAAATGGGGTCTCCCCTCACGAAAAGTTTGGATTACGCCAAAACGGGAGGCGGAACGCCTCCCCTACAGGCTTGTGCGAACTGTTTGCACACACCCTGTAGGGACAGGCGTTGACTGTCCGCAATCCGCGATACACATCCGGCGGCTTACAAGATGTAAGCATCTTGTGAAAAGAATTTTACAAAATCCTTTCCCGCAAGTCCACTGCCCTACGAAAAATTCTTTTAAGTCAGTACTGATTTAAATTGTAGACAAGCTTAAAAAATCGCGCTATAATCCTTTTATATCAACAAAAGGAGCGTAAACATGAAAGAAAAATTAAATCGTTTAACAACACAATATTTGAGAGAAAGTGACAGAATACAGCTGATGCTGCGGGAGCTTAATGTTGACGGATGTGAATTTTATATGTATGAGGAGCTGCAATACGGCAATTTCATGCCACCGAGCATGCAAGTTAATAGCGCGGGAATCTGGTTTCGCGCACATAAAAATATGCAATACCATTTGAGGGAGTTAGAGCGTGCATATCAAAGATCGCAAAAAATATATCAAGATATATTGTCTATCGCAAAAGTAACCGATAGCAGTCAAAAATAATAAACCCCTTTTTCCAAAGGTTTTGGGTGGAGTAGGTGAATTTGCTTTTCGCAAAGGCGAAAAGCAAAGAGGAAGGGGAGCCCTTTTGCAAAAGGGCTCCCCTTCCTCTTAAATTCTTATCAGTCAAAATAGCCTTCTTTGTGCAAAAGCTCTGCAATGAGAACGGCACCGCCTGCGGCGCCGCGCAGGGTGTTGTGAGAAAGACCTACAAATTTGTAGTCGTAAACGCTATCCTCGCGGAGGCGACCCACGGTTACACCCATGCCGCCGTAGATATCGCGGTCAAGCGCTGCCTGCGGGCGGTTATCCTCCTCAAAGTAGGTGATAAACTGTGCGGGCGCGTGAGGAAGCTCCAGCTCC
>CAZOWH010000188.1:0-3716 GCA_964583425.1 uncultured Lachnospiraceae bacterium | reverse complement strand
TTGTAGGCGGTCTTGTGGTGATCTTTGCCCGCATTCAGTACATCCCCGAAACCTTCGGCATGATCTTCAAATACGCCTTTAACGCAAACGCCCTCATCGGCGGCGGTATCGGCTATGCCCTCAAATCTGCCATCAGCCAAGGCGCAAAGCGCGGTCTCTTCTCAAACGAGGCAGGCATGGGTTCTACGCCTCACGCACACGCACAGGCTAATGTCAAAACTCCGCACGAGCAGGGTGTCAGCGCCATGATCGGCGTGTTTATCGATACCTTTATCGTGCTTACCATGACCGCATTGGTTGTGATCTCCACCCTGTATGCAGGCGACGGCGTGCTTGGCAGCACCCTCAGCTATGATACCGTGAACGGCGGTCTCTTCTCCGCAGTTGCCACTGCATTCCCGAAGGCAAATCTTGCGCAAATGGCATTCGGTAAGGTATTTGGCGAAACCTTTGGTAACATCTTTGTTGCCGTGTGCCTGTTCTTCTTCGCCTTCTCCACCATCCTTAGCTGGAACTTCTTCGGTAAGATCAACTTCCAATATCTCTTCGGTAAGAAGTACACCGTTGTGTACACTGCAATTGCCGTTGTGTTCGTATTCCTCGGCTCCATCTTCTCAAACGACCTTGTTTGGGAGCTGACCGACTTTTTCAACTACCTCATGGTTCTGCCCAACGTCATTGCCTTGGTAGCCCTTGGCTCGCTTGTCGTGACCTGCACCAAGGAGGGTAAGGCTGCAAGGGAGGCAGAAAAAGCCGCCGCCAAAGCTATTGAGGAAAGCAAAGCGGAATAAATTCCCTCTATACGCTTCACAAAATGCAATGCGAGAGACACAGAAATGTCTCTCGCATTTTTTGTCACGATTTGTTGTGATATGCCGTATTATTGTACTTGACATTTTAACAAGATAGGGTATAATATAAATAGTAAGATGCGTGTTTTATTCGACAATATCAAAAGGAAAGGAGGCTGCACGTGAAAAAGATTCTAAAAAATCTGCAAACGACGATCACAACTAAAGAATACAGCATACTGTTCTTCAAATCGGTTTTGTTCACCGTAGTAATTTATCTTGTGGTCTCTCTGTGCTCGGGCGGCAGACTCCTTACCTCTATCTTCTTCCTGCATACCGATGATGCCTTTATGGATTTCTTTAATTCCATTCGCGACGCCGCGCAGGGAGTGGAATCCTATACTGTACGCCAGGTAATTTATCCGCCCATGGCAAATCTCTTCTTTTATTTGCTCTCCCGCTTCACCCCCGCGCGGTACAATAATTCGGTTTTTGAGAATCGCTACGATTGGCAAAGCTACCCGGAGACCGTAGCGCTGATCATCCTCTTTGTGGCTGTCTGCGTTCTGCTGCTGGGGCTGATGGTGTTTTTCAATCTCGGCAAGACACATTCGGTGAAAAAAAAGCTGCTGATCGCCCTTGCTGCTGTTTGCAGCGTACCCTGCCTTAATATGCTGGAACGTGGCAATGCCTTGATCCTGTCGCTCATTTTGCTGATGGTCTATGCCCTGACCTATGACAGCGAAAGCAGACTTGTGCGCGAGCTTGGACTGATCGCGCTTGCTTTTTCCTTTTCGTTCAAGCTCTATCCCATTTTGTTTGCATGGCTGCTGCTCGGTGACAAGCGCTACAAGGAATTTTTCCGCTGCTCCCTTTATTGCGTGATATTGCTGGTGCTTCCCTCCTTTTTCTTCGGCGGGCCCGCATGCCTTTTGACCATTGTAAAAAACATTCTTTCCTTTTCCTCTTACCGCACAGAAAGCGCCGGCGGCATTTTTGCTACAAAAATCGTATCCGTGCTGCAATATCTGTGGTTTTTCCTGTCGGCACTGACCTTTGCCGTTGCCCCCTTTGTACACCGCGCACGCTGGAAGTGCTGGGCGATCGGCTGCATTGCCTTTCTCACCTTTCCCTCACTTACCTCGATCTATGCATGGGCACTCTTTCTGATCCCGCTGCTTGCCATGTTTGCCGAGGATATGCGCGGGCGGGAAAATTTGTGGTATTTTATCCCCATGCTGGTGCCCTTTTTGCTCTTTCCTCTTCCCCTTTCCTATTTTGTATCCACCAACACCATGCTGGTATATCCCGCACTGTTGCTGCTTTCGGGCTATGCGTGCTATGATACCGTCAAGGCGCTGCTCGCCCTGCACCGCAAGAAGGGCAATGAAGCGCAAGCCTCATAATCTAAAGCAAAAAAGCAAACCAAAAGAGCAGACACGAAAGATTTCCTCGTTGTCTGCTCTTTTTTATTTCACTTGCTTAAAGCGCATCAAATGCCGCAATATCGGTAAAATCGTGCACCTGCAGTGCAGTTCCCTCATAAAGCGGATCGCCTGCCTTTTCCACCAGCTGCACAACGGCATACGCATTGGCGTTTCTTGCCGCCAGCACGCCCGAGCGCGAATCCTCAAACACAAGGCAGGCAGAAGGAGATAAGCCAAGCTTTTCCGCAGCGCGCAAATAAACATCCGGTGCGGGCTTGCCGGGCAGCGTGCCATCATCTAACACAATGCGATCAAACGAGAACCATCTGCCAATGTCAAGCTCCTTAAAATAAAACCGCACGTTATCAATTTCCGAGCCCGTAGCAATGGTAAAGGGAATGCCCTGTGCTGTAAGATGCTCAAAATAAGCCTCTGCCCCCGCTACCAGATGAAAGGTTTTTTCATCCCTTTTGCAAAGCGTGCGATACAGCGCCTCCTTTTCATAAGCAAGGCGCACAAGCTCCTCATGTGTAAGATCGGCACCGAAATAACGGGGCAAAATTTCATAATTCGATTGTCCAAGGCAGCTGCGGCGCACCTCCGCCTCGGTGATCTCAATACCAAGACGGTCGCCAAGAAAGATCTGCCATGCCTCCCTATGCTTTTCCGAATCATAAAAAAGCGTGCCGTTAAAATCAAACAACACACCCCGATAGCCTTGCTTTGCCATGAAATTGCCCCTCGCTTCACCGTAATTGCTCACATTATAGCACAATCACCCGTCAAAATCAATAAAAACAGGCATTTCTTTGACAAACTTTTTTCTTACAGTATTGCATTTTTAAAATTCGCATGATATAATATTACTGTTAGGTACTTATTACCTACAAAATACATAAAGGAGTGTTTCACCATGGCAAAGAAAAATTCTCTTACTGAAGCCTACGAGTCCCTGCCCAAGATCGTTAAAATCCTGCTTCAGCTCATCCTCGGCGCTGTGATCGGCGGCATCTACCGCATCGTTCGCTTCTTCGAGACCGGCAATGTTGTAACCCTTGTGGTTGGTATTCTCGTGCTTGTTACCGGTGTAGGTAACTTTATCGCATGGATCGTTGACCTCGTTACCGAGCTGCTCAACAACCGCATCACCGTGCTTGCTGCCTAAGCAAAAATAAAAAAGCGCCGCAAGGCGCTTTTTTATTTTTCTCAAGCCGAAGAAAGGTGGCGAAATCTGTCGTAATACTTGACAAAAAGCACCATGGCGAGTATAATTGCATTATATATTTATAAGTGGGAGTTTTTTCTATTTCTCCTTTGAAAGGTTGGATCGTCCATGAACAAAAACGTACCCGAGCTGTTCGGTAATATGGTATTTAATGAGGAGGTCATGCGCCAGCGCCTGCCGCGCGAGGTCTCCAAATCGCTGATGAAAACAATGGAGGAAGGCAAGGAAATTGACCCCTCTATTGCCGATGTTGTTGCCAATGCGATGAAGGAC
>CAZOWH010000187.1:0-3749 GCA_964583425.1 uncultured Lachnospiraceae bacterium | reverse complement strand
ATCGGATTCATAAAAGGGGCGAACTTGCTCAATATAGTGTTCTCTTTGTATCATCATTTATCACCTCGACTATATTATACTGCAAAGTTTCCTGTTTGTCAACCATTTTATTCAATTCCACTGAAAGATTTTTGCGATTTATTGAAAATCATTCAGTACCAATAAAAATCCACCCGCGGGTGGTTTTTCACATGCGGGCAAAGCCCTCTGTTCTTCGCGATGCGTGAACGCATTTATACGAACTGCCAACTGCGAGGGGGACTGTTACTTGCTACCCGTAAACGGGCCCTTTTCGCTAATTGTCAGTTGTTCGCCCAGCATATCTTCTTTTAATTGATTGGCGATATACTCCGCAATTCGGCTTTCATTTTTCCCTACCGTATCTACGTAATATCCTTTACACCAAAATTCTCTGCTTCGGTATTTGTATTTTAGCTCGCCGAATTGCTCATAGAGCATCGTGCTACTTTTGCCTTTCAGGTATCCCATAAAACTCGAAATCGAAATTTTGGGCGGTATTTCTACAAGCATGTGAATATGATCTGGGCATACTTCCGCTTCTACTATTTTCACACCCTTCCATTCACATAGTTGCCGCAAAATCTTCCCTATCTCTATTTTCTTTTCTCCGTAAAACACTTTCCTCCGATATTTCGGCGCAAATACTATATGGTACTTGCAATTCCATTTCGTGTGTGATAAACTATTTACGTCATTTATACTCATCTTAAATGACCTCCTTTGTTGTATTTTATTTGTGCAGTTGGCAGCCGCACTTCTATTATACAACAAAGGAGTTTTTTTGTCTTTTTCAACTATGTAATTCTTACCGAACCACGCGTCTAACGCGTGGTTTTGCTATACAAAAGCCCCGCACCGTGGTGCGGGGCTTTTGTGCTTTTGGGCACACGTATGCCGTTTTTTAATACTTTTTCAGTTCTTCCTCAAGCAGGCGGTTGATGATCACGGGGTTGCCCTTGCCGGCAGTTTTACCCATGACGTTACCGACAATTGCCTTGGCGGCGGCAAGCTTGCCCTTCTTGTAGTCGGCAACCGATTTCGGGTTGGCGGCTACTGCCTCGGCAACCAATTTGCCGAGCAGCTCTACATCGTTGATCTGCGCAAGCCCCCTCTCCTCCACCATTGCCTTCGGGGAGGCGTTTGTCTCAAACATCTCCTTGATCAGCTTCTTGGCAGTGGAGCTGTTGATCACGTCATCACCCACAAGCGTGGCGAGCTCACCGAGGTTTTCTGCCGAAACGGGGCAGGTAAAGCTCTCGCTCTCAATCAGGCGCATAAACTCGGAAATGAGCAGATTTGCCGCAAGCTTGGGGTGCACGGTGGTAGCGGCAGCAGCCTCAAAGTAATCAGCCATCGCCTTATCCGAGGTCAACACCTCGCCGTCATAGGCGGTAAGCCCATATTTTTCCATATATACCTTCTTGCGCGCATCGGGCAGCTCGGGAATCTCATCGGAAAGAGCCTTGATGGCAGCATCGGAAAGCTCAATGGGGGGTAGGTCGGGATCGGGGAAATAGCGGTAATCGTTTGCGTTTTCCTTTGAGCGCATGGTGTAGGTCTTGCCCGTGGCGGGATCAAAGCGGCGGGTCTCCTGCACAATGGTCTCCCCTGCCTCGATGGCATCCACCTGGCGCTTATATTCGTACTCGATCGCCTTTACGATAAACTGGAAGCTGTTGAGGTTCTTCATCTCGGTACGAGTACCGAATTTCTCTTCACCTGCACGGCGAACGGACAGGTTTACGTCACAGCGGAGCGACCCCTCCTGCATCTTGCAGTCCGACACACCGGTGTAAAGGATAATGGCGCGGAGCTTTTGCAGATATGCCTTTGCCTCCTCGGCGGAGCGGATATCAGGCTCGGAAACGATTTCAATCAGCGGCACGCCGCAACGGTTGCAGTCGATCATAGTGCCGTGCTTATCGTCATGCACCAGCTTACCCGCATCCTCCTCGATGTGGATACGGGTAATGCCGATGCGCTTTGCGCCCTCCTCGGTCTCCACGTCAAGCCAGCCGTGCTCACAAAGGGGCAGATCGTACTGCGAGATCTGGTACGCCTTGGGGAGGTCGGGATAGAAATAGTTTTTTCTATCCTCCTTTGAATAATTCGCAATCTTACAGTTGGTGGCAAGCCCTGCCTTTACGGCATACTCTACCACCTTTTTGTTTAAAACGGGCAGCGTGCCGGGGTAGCCCATGCACACGGGGCAACACTGCGTGTTCGGCTCCGCGCCAAAGGTCGTGGGGCAGGAGCAAAAGATCTTGGTTTTGGTTTTCAGCTCAACGTGCACCTCAAGACCGATCACCATTTCATAGCCCTTGTAAAGTGTCATGCCTTTGCACCTCCCATCTCATCCTCCAATGCCGCGCCAACGCGGTACAGTAGCGCTTCGCTGAAGGGCTTGCCCATCAGCTGGAGCCCTACGGGCATATTCCCCTCACCCGTGCCGCAAGGCAAGGCAAGCGCGGGAATGCCCGCAACGTTCACGGGCACGCTATAGGCGTCACCCATATACATTTCAAGCGGATTTTGGCTCTTTTCGCCAAGCTTATACGCCACGGTCGGCGCTACGGGCGACAGGATCACGTCGCATTTTTCGAGCACGCGATCATAGTCGGCACGCACCAGCGCGCGCACCTGCAACGCCTTTTTGTAGTAAGCATCGTAGTAGCCCGAGGAAAGCGCAAAGGTACCAAGCATAATGCGGCGCTTGACCTCGGCGCCAAAGCCCTCGGAGCGGCTCTTTTTGTACAGCTCGCCAATATCCTCAAACTCTGCGGTACGGTAGCCATAGCGCACACCGTCAAAGCGGGCAAGATTGGAGGATGCCTCGGCACTGGAAATGACATAGTAAGCCGCCAGCGCGTGGTCGATGGCGGGCATAGAGACCTCCTCGAGTCTCGCGCCCATTTTTTCATACCGTTTCGCGGCATTCAGCACGGCTTCCTTCACGTCGGCGGAGATACCCTCGCCGAAAAACTCCTTCGGAATACCGATGGTAAGACCTGCAACGCCCTTGCCGATCTCGGCGGTGAAATCACCGTAGGTGCGGTCAACCGAGGTGGCATCACGCTTGTCGTGCCCTGCAATGGCGTTCAGCACCATGGCGTTGTCGCGCACGGTGTGCGTGAGCGGGCCGATCTGGTCAAGCGAGGAAGCAAAGGCAACGAGACCGTAACGGGAAACGGTACCGTAGGTGGGCTTCATACCCACCACGCCGCAAAATGCGGCGGGCTGGCGGATCGAGCCGCCTGTATCCGAGCCCAGCGTGTAAGCTGCCTCGTATGCAGCAACAGCAGCAGCCGAGCCGCCCGAGCTACCGCCCGGCACGCGCGTGAGATCAAGCGGATTATGGGTGATCTTCATTGCCGAGTTTTCGGTGGTGGAGCCCATGGCAAACTCATCCATGTTAAGCTTGCCGAGCATGACAAAGCCTGCCTTTTCAAGATTTTCCACCACGTGCGCATTGTAGGGCGGCACGTAGTCGGCAAGCATTTTGGAGGCACAGGTGGTGGCAACACCCTTCGTGCAAATATTATCCTTTACACCCATGGGAATGCCCGCCAGCACCGAAAGCTCCTCGCCCGCGGCGCGGCGCTTATCAACGGCAATTGCCATATCCAGCGCACGGCGTGCATCGGTCGAGATATACGCACCAACCTGCGGCTCGTTTTTCTCAATCGAGGCAATGTATGCCTTGGTAAGCTCTGCGGAGGAAAGCTTTT
>CAZOWH010000186.1:0-3764 GCA_964583425.1 uncultured Lachnospiraceae bacterium | reverse complement strand
CGGTATCGGCAAGCGAGGGCTCGTTGACCGTGACGGGCTGGAAGCGGCGCTCAAGCGCCGAGTCCTTTTCGATATATTTGCGGTACTCATTGAGAGTGGTAGCACCAATGATCTGCACCTCGCCACGCGAGAGCGCGGGCTTTAAGATATTGGCGGCATTTACACTGCCCTCGGATTCACCCGTGCCAACGATATTGTGCACCTCGTCGATCACAAGAATGATATTGCCCGCATCAGTCACTTCCTTCAAAAGCCCCAAAATACGGGACTCAAACTGGCCGCGAAATTGCGTGCCCGCAACAAGCGCAGTAAGGTCAACAAGATATACCTCCTTGCCGCGGAGCTTATAGGGCACGTTGTTTTCGGCAATGCGCTGTGCAAGCGCTTCTGCGATGGCGGTTTTACCGACACCGGGCTCACCAATGAGGCAAGGGTTGTTTTTCTGACGGCGACACAGGATCTGGATCACGCGTGCGAGCTCGCGCTCACGCCCCACAATGCGGTCAAGCTTACCCTCCGCGGCACGGCGCGTGAGGTTGCGGCAGTAGGTATCAAGAAACTTGCGCTTCTTTTCCTTGGGCGCCTTTTCCTTCTCGCGCTTCCCTGCCTGCTCGGCATTCTTACCGTCTGCGGGCTTTCCAAACAAGCCGCTTTCACGAAAAATTTTAGGGAAATCGATGGCGGGTGCGCCGCCATCCTCGTTATCGTCTCCATCACTCGGCAAGCCGCCTTGTATGAGACCGTTCAGCTCCTCCTCCATGCCCTCGAGCTGCTCGGGAGTCAGCCCCAGCTTGCCCATAACATTGCCAAGCATTTGATCGGTCGGCATGCCAAGCTCAGCGGCGCACTTCATGCAAAGCCCTTCTGTCTTGCGCTCACCGTTTTCCACCTTGGTTACAAATACAGTTGCCACACGCTTGTGGCATTTAGAACACATTACCATTTAAAATCAATTGCCCGCTACGGGCTTTTCTCTCCATTCTTTCTTAATTTTTGCCGCCATGCGTGCATAGCCGACAATATAACTGACAAAAGCAAATATCATAAGTCCCAATGCCAAGACCCAAAAGGCGCCAAGGCAAATATTAGCGGCAAGGGGCATGGGGTCAAGAAACGCCGCCAAGATCACCGTAAGGTTTACAGCGAGGTGAAACAGTGTAAGTGCAGCCTTACCGTACCAACGGCTGACCACCACCACACGGCGGCGGCGGAACATCAAATACCCGCAAACGCCCTGCGCCAGCTCCTTTAGAACAAACGGAATCGCGAAGGGCCACGGCAAAAGCCCGCCCACAACCACGGATAGGAGCAACGCCCCCTGCATCAGCTTATCCGCCACGGGGTCAAGCACCTTACCAAGCTTGGTGATCCAATTGTTACGGCGCGCAAGATATCCATCCAGCACGTCCGTAATAGCGGCAAGCCAGGAAACGGGCAGCGCCGCCAAGGGGCTGACAGTGAAAAATAAAACGATAAACAACGGCACCAAGAGCAATCGAAAAGCCGTGAGAATGTTCGGGATATGTTTCATAGCACGCTCCTCATCGACTTACTTGAAGGTCAAGCGCCTGCGCGGGAAAAAGGATCCGCGCGGTTTTGGCATCAAGCGCGGCAATTGCCAAGGCGCCGTCAACGCTTGCTTCGGTGGCAACGGTCTCACCATCCCCCAAGTGCAGGCATGTAGCACTCTCACTGCCGAGCAGCCACACATAATCATCGGAAAGTGCAAGCGAGACAACACCGCCGCTCCTTGTGACATCAAGCTCCACATTGCCCTTTTTGTCAAGCGCTACCACACGGTATGCGGCGTGCAGACGGTCGGTCTCCAGCGCGATGGCAATACCGTTTTGACTGACACTGTACGCAGAAAGCGCTGCCCCATCATATGAGAAGCTATCATAAAGCTTTCCCTCAGTGGTAAGCGTGTGACACGCGTTATCTGTCAGCACCGCCAATTTTGAGGAGGCGGTATAGCCTGCCACCAGCGGAAAGCCCGTAAGCGTTGTGGTGGAGAGCGGCATTTTATCGCCGATCATATATACATCCACCAAGGTACCCTCGGCAACCGCACCCACCAACGCGATAGTGCGTCCGTTATCGGAAACAGCTGCACTGACTGTTGCCGATGCTCTGCCAAAATGCTGCACCAAATTAAAATCAGCATCATAGAGCAGAACCTCGGAGAGGTAAAACGGCTCGTCCTCGGCGGGGGTCGGATCGGATGCGGTAATCAGGGAAAAATATCCCGCATTCGAGACAGCTACGCCAAGGATCGGATGGTCGGTCGTTCCCTCATAAAGCTTTGCATAGGAGTTACACACGCAAAACGCCGTGCCGCCAAAATCGTAAGTGACAAGATAATCACGCGATACGGCAATGCGCGGGGAGAGATAGGTGCGATCCACCTTTGCTGCCAAAAGCAGTTCGCCATCTGCTGCGTAAACATCCACGCCGCCCTCGTACGCTACGGCAATGCCGCCGCGATACGCCACGGGGCTTGCAAGCGCGCCTTCATAATCATAATAAATTACATTTTCACCGAGATCGGCAAGAGAAATAAGGGTGGAAATATCTTTGCCAAAGTAAAAAAGGCTATCGTAGGAAAAGGCATGTGCACTAAGCACCGAAAACACCACCAAAAATACGGCCAGCACAAAGCAAAGGATTGCCAGCATGGTACTGTATCTGCGTGATGTACGCAGCCAATATCCGGGCGCTGCCTCGGTGGCGGGCGGCACATTATCCTGCGGTTTCTCCACTAGCGCGGTTACCTCGCGTTTTTCGCTATCCATCTTATCCCTCCTTTTGTAATATGTCAAATTTAACTATAAAATACACGGTCAAGATAAAGCCCACAGGCGGGCGCTGTTGCACCAAGCAGCCTTCGCTCTTTTTTTAACATGCGCGAAGCGATCTCATCGGGTGATATTTTTCCTCTGCCCACCTCCGCAAGCGTACCAGCCATCACACGCACCATATGGTAAAGAAAGCCATCAGCACGCACACGAAAGGATATCATATCTCCTTTTCGTTCAACAGATGCAGAAAGCACGTGACGCACAGTGTCCTTTTCATCGGGATCTCCGTCACGCAGTGCCGTGAAATCATGCTTGCCGACAAATGCCTGCGCCGCCCTGTTCATTGCTGCAACGGCGGCATCGTCGAAATGCTTGGGAATATGCCATGCGCGGTCAAGCAAAAAAGGATCGCGCTCGATTCCGTTATAAATAAGATATTCGTATTCCTTAGAGATCACGCTGTAGCGCGCATGAAAATCATCCTCAACCACGCTTGCCTCCAGGACCGCAATATCGGGCGGGAGATTTACATTCATGGCGCGCGATATGCGATCGGTCGGTACAGTGGTCTCGAGTGCTCCCGTTCCCTTTTTGGTAACCGTGGCGCAAAAGCCACGAGCATGCACGCCGCTGTCGGTACGGCTGCAGCCCACAATATCACAGTCAAAGCCAAACACAGCCCTTGCCGCCTCGTTTAGCTTTTCCTGCACGGTCACACCGTTGGGCTGCACCTGATACCCGCAATAGGCAGTGCCGAGATAAGCAAGCTTCACTAAAATCTTCATATTGCTTCTCACATCGTATAGCCGTAGCCAAGGCGGTTCAGATACACAAGCCCCGCGCCCAGTGCTACCATCAAAAGAAGTGCTGCAAAGTCACCTATGTGCAGGCGCGGCACCGTCATTTTCGTTCTCCCCTTGCCACCGCGATAGCAGCGGCATTCCATTGCCATTGCCAGCTCATCGG
>CAZOWH010000185.1:0-3785 GCA_964583425.1 uncultured Lachnospiraceae bacterium | reverse complement strand
GTTTTCAAGACCAGCTCCTTAAACCGCTCGGACATCTCTCCATATGTTTTTTCGCGTTTTACCACAGAGGGTTATCGCTGCAACAGAGGTATTTTATCACATTTGCGGGCGCTTGTCAAGGTGTTTTGCGTCGGGTTTTGAACGGAAAGGATAAAATTATGAAAAAATTTGTGAAAGTCTATTGCTTTTTTGAAAAAGTTTTGCTATAATAGTAAAGCTATGTATATTTGCGTCGCCATTGGCGCTCGATTTTCAATAATTTCGGAGGTTTGAAATGAATCCTATTGAACTTACTTTGGGCATTATCCTGATCGTGATGGCAGTGTTTTTGGTAGTTGCCGTGCTGTTGCAGCAGGGCAAGGACAAAAAGCTTTCCGGTTCCATTGCCGGCGGTGCCGAGACCTTTTTCGGCAAGAGCAAGGGCAGTAGCTGGGATAAGATCCTTTCCGTGGCAACCACGGTTGTGGCGATCCTCTTCGCCATCTTAGTTGTTGCTATGTATGTGATCATTGCTAAATTAAACGGCTAATTGAAGGATAGGCGGTCGGTGCTCCGACCGCCTGCTTCCTTTTTTATTAAAATAGCAGCGCCGCAGTGGTATTTACCACTGCGGCGCTGCTGCTATTGCAGTTGTTATTTGTTTGAGAGATACTCATCGATGGCAGCTGCGGCGGTTTTGCCCGCACCCATAGCAAGAATAACGGTTGCGGCACCGGTTACGGCGTCACCGCCCGCATATACGCCGTCAAGGCTGGTCTTGCCGGTTGCTTCATCTACAACGATGCCGCCCCAACGGTTGATCTCAAGCCCATTGGTGGTATCCTTGATGAGGGGGTTAGGGGAGGTGCCGATAGACATGACCACGGTATCCACGTCGAGTAAGTACTCGCTGCCGGGGATCTCCACCAGGCGGCGGCGTCCCTTTTTTTCGTGCTCGCCCAGCTCCATGCGGATGCAGCGCATGCCCGTCACAAATCCGGTGTTGGGGTCACGCTTGTCATCGTGGTTGCGATAACCGATGATCTCAACGGGGTTGTTGAGCAGCAAGAATTCGATGCCCTCCTCCATGGCGTGCTCGACCTCCTCGCGGCGTGCGGGAAGCTCCTCCATGGAGCGACGATATACGATGTAAACCTTCTCGGCGCCGAGACGGAGCGCGGTGCGTGCAGCATCCATGGCAACATTACCGCCACCTACCACAGCAACCTTGCCGCCCTTCATCACAGGGGTCTCGCCATCGGGTTTGTATGCCTTCATCAAATTTACGCGAGTCAGGTACTCGTTTGCGGAATAAACGCCCTTGAGGTTTTCGCCCGGAATATTCATAAAGCGGGGCAGACCTGCGCCCGAGCCGATAAACACTGCCTCATAGCCCTCTTCCATCAGCTCCTCAACCGAAACGGTCTTGCCGATGACCACGTTGGTGGCGATCTCCACGCCGAGCTTTTTGAGACCCTCGATCTCGTCTGCAACGATAGCCTTGGGGAGACGGAATTCGGGAATGCCGTAAACGAGCACGCCGCCCGCTACGTGAAATGCCTCAAAAATGGTAACGGCGTAGCCCTTTTTCGCGAGATCCCCGGCACAGGTAAGGCCCGAGGGACCCGAGCCAACCACTGCAACACGGTGACCGTTTGCAGCGGGCTTCACGGTAGCCTTGTCCGCCTTGGCGTTGTAGTAGTCGGCAACAAAGCGCTCCACACGGCCAATGCCCACGGGCTCACCCTTGATGCCGCGTATGCACTTGCCCTCACACTGGCTTTCCTGCGGGCATACACGGCCGCAGACGGCGGGCAGGGAGCTTTGCAGCGCAATGGTGTCGTAAGCGCCCTCAAAGTCGCCCTTGGCGGCTTGTGCGAGGAACGCGGGAATGTTGATGTTTACGGGACAGCCCGCAACGCATACGGGCTTTTTGCAGTTGAGACAGCGTGCTGCCTCATCCATTGCCTGCTCGGCAGTATAGCCGAGGGCAACCTCGTCAAAGTTATGCGCGCGGACCTTGGGGTCCTGTGCGGGCATTTCGTTCTTTTTCAAAGACATGTTAGCCATGATCAGCCCTCCTTCTTGCCAAAGAGATTGCAGGTCTCCTCGTGCTTGTGACGCTCGAAGGGACGGTACATCATCGAGCGCTCCATTGCCTCGTCAAAATCGATCTCGTGCGCATCAAACTCGGGACCGTCCACACAAGCGAATTTAGTCTTCCCGCCAACCGTGAGGCGGCAACCGCCGCACATGCCCGTGCCGTCGATCATGACGGGGTTCATGCTGGCAATGGTTTTGATGCCGTACTGCTTGGTGAGGAGGCTGACAAATTTCATCATGACAAGAGGACCGATGGTAATCACCTCGTCATACTGCTCACCCGATTCAATGAGCTTTTTGAGGGCATCGGTAACGAGACCCTGCTCACCCACCGAGCCATCGTCGCTCATCAGCACAAAGCGGGAGCAGTTGGCACGGAACTCGTCCTCAAGGATCACAAGATCCTTGTTACGGAAGCCGACAATGGCATGCACCTCGGCACCTGCCGCATGCAGAGCCTTGGTGACGGGATACGCGATCGCGGAGCCCACACCGCCGCCCACAACGGCGACCTTTTTGAGACCCTCGATCTCGGTTGCGCGACCGAGCGGACCGACAAAGTCGGCAATTGCCTCACCTTCCTTTACGTGGTTCAGCTTTTCGGTGGTGCCGCCCACAATCTGGAAGATGATGGTGACGGTGCCCGCCTTGGGGTCACTGTCTGCAATGGTGAGGGGGATACGCTCACCCATATTGTCTACGCGCAAAATGATAAACTGACCGGGCTTTGCCTTTTTGGCAACCAAGGGTGCTTCAATTTCAAGCAGCGTGACAGTGGGGTTCAGTTCTTTTCGTTTTACAATACGATACATTATTATCTCCTTTTGCCGAGTGTTGCCCCGCAAATGACGCGAAATCTCCCGCGCATGCTTTTGCGTGCGCGGGAGCGGCGAGGCGACCCCTCGGAGTTTATTTTTGAATTAGCAAACGCCGTAAGCGAGCATGGAGCGTGCAACCTTCAAGAAGCCTGCGATGTTCGCGCCCACAACAAGGTTACCCTTCACGCCGAATTCCTCAGCAGCGGCGGCAGCGCTCTTGTAGATGTTGACCATGATGCCGTGAAGCTTTTCGTCCACTTCCTCAAAGCTCCAGGAAAGGCGCATCGAGTTCTGAGACATTTCGAGTGCGGAGGTTGCAACGCCGCCTGCGTTGGCAGCCTTTGCGGGACCAAAGAGCAGACCTGCCTCCTGGAAGGTGCGGATCGCCTCGGGCGTGGAGGGCATGTTTGCACCCTCGGCCACTACCTTGGTGCCGTTGGCAACAAGGATCTTTGCGGATTCCTCATCGATCTCGTTTTGGGTAGCGCAGGGCAGTGCAATGTCACATTTCACAGTCCAAATGTCCTTGCAGCCCTCGTGATATTCTGCCTCGGGATGAATCTCAAGGTACTCCTTAATACGACCGCGGCGTACCTCCTTGATCAGCTTTACAGCGGCAAGGTCGATGCCGTTTTTGTCGTAGATATAGCCGTTCGAGTCGGACATGGCAACGACCTTGCCGCCAAGGGTGGTTGCCTTCTCGTTTGCGTAGATCGCTACGTTGCCGGAGCCCGAAACCACAACAGTCTTACCCTTGAAGCTGTCGCCGTTGTCCTTCAGCATTTCCTCGGTGAAGTAGCAAAGACCGTAGCCGGTTGCTTCCTTTCGCGCAAGCGACCCACCGTAGGTGAGGCCCTTGCCGGTCAGCACGCCGGTGTACTCGTC
>CAZOWH010000184.1:0-3821 GCA_964583425.1 uncultured Lachnospiraceae bacterium | reverse complement strand
GTCGGTTGCCAAGGAGCTCGGCGGAGACATCAAGATCGCATCCTTCTGCCTGTTTGAGAAGGGCGACGGCATCGAGAAGAAAGAGGAGAACTTTGCAGAGGAAATCGCAAAGCTCACCGGCCAGGCTTAATTGGTCATACAAAAAAGGAACCGCACTGCGGTTCCTTTTTTGTATATCTTAAATGTCTTTAAAATAGGATAGAATTTCCTCAAGCTCGGTATTATCGCCGTGCACGGGGATGGGGGGACAGTACGGCAGGGTGAGGTAATATATGTTTTTTTGACCGCCGCGGTAATAAACGGTTTTTGGGGTGATCTTGTAATCGGCGGTGCGTGGCACAATGCGTCTTTCGGCAGTAACCGTGTTGTCAATCATATTCGCCTCGCAGGTGTAGAGTATACAATGCGTGTCGGTAAAGTGCAGATGCGTAAGGCGGTAAAACCCCGAGCGCAAATTTTTATCGTCGCCGCATCGAACGAGACCCTTTCCGAGATCGTAGCCTTGGATGTAGAAATCCACAAAGCTTGTTTTTTCATGATAGCCTATCACAAAAAACTGATAAAGCTCCTCATAGCCGTCTTGGCGCTCCTCACGCACGGCATTGAAGGCGAGCAGGTGAGAGAGCAGCTGCTCATAGTCCTTATCGGAGACATGTGTCGATCGCGAAAGCAGCAGGCAAATGACGCTTGCAAGCAAGGGAATGGCAAACCAAAGAGAGATAAAGAACAAAACAACCGAGAGCACCACAGCGAGTGCAAATATAATATCCCACTTGCTAAAAGAGGTCTGTCGCAGATAAATCTGCGCGATGGAACGTGTTTTTTGCATCAAATATCCCCCCAAAAACAACAATTAAAATCAGTATAACACAAGAAGGGGCAATTTGCAAGAAAAAACATGGATAAAACTGAAAAACTGAAAAGTTCTGCCTTGTACGAGGTGAAAAATTCTTTTATCACCTTTTTTTTCTTTTTTATTGAAATTACTCTTTACAAAACTATAAAAATAGAGTAAAATATATAGGAACAGAATTATTTTAGTGAGGTGTTCCGATGGCAACTCCAAAGTACAAGCGAGTTTTGTTAAAGCTATCCGGTGAGGCACTTACCAAAGAGGGTAAGGGGATCCTTGATTTTGATTTTATTGTCAAGGTGGCTGAGGTCTTAAAGCGTTGCCGCGAGGCGGGCGTTGAAATCGGCGTGATCGTTGGCGCGGGCAACATCTGGCGCGGCAGGCAAGGTGGCGGTATGGATCGCAAGCAGGCAGACCACATGGGTATGCTTGCCACTGCCATCAACGCACTTGCCCTGCAGGATTCCTTCCGTCAAGCGGGGCTTGATACCGTGGTGATGAGTGCGGTGGAAATGCGCGCCTTCGCCGATACCTTTACCGTGAACGATGCCAACGCGGCACTTGATGCGGGTAAGGTTGTGATCTTTGCCTGTGGGCTTGGTCAGCCCTTCTTTTCCACCGATACCGCAGCCGTTCTGCGCGCCGCGGAGATCGATGCCGATGCCGTACTGATGGCAAAGAATATTGACGGCATTTATACTGCTGATCCTAAGGTTGACAAGACGGCAAAGCGTTACGATGAGGTTACATATAAGGAAGTGCTTGACAAGGAGCTGAAGGCACTTGACCTGTCTGCCACTACCTTCTGTATGGAGCATGACATTCGTTGCTATGCCTTTGGCTTAAATGATCCCGATAATATTTATCGCGCCATTATGGGCGAACATATCGGAACCGAGCTTCACCGTTAAACTTTTTCTAACCGTTATTTTGATAAAAATAGAAAGTGAGATAGATCATGAAACTGAACACCAAAGATTTTGAGAGCAAAATGGAGAAGGCACTCTCAGTGCTGGGCAGTAACTTTGATACCATTCGTGCAGGTCAGGCAAATCCTGCAGTTCTTAACCGTGTAATCTTTGAGTATTACGGCTCTCCTACCCCCCTCAACTCCATGGCAGATATCCGTCTTGCCGATGCAAGAACCCTTGTGATCAAGCCTTATGACGGCTCTACCCTCAAGGCAATGGAAAAGGCGATTCTTGCCTCCGATGTCGGTATTACTCCGAATAATGATGGTCAGGTGATCCGCCTTGTCTTCCCACAGTTGACAGAGGAGCGTCGTAAAGAGCTCTGCAAGCAGGTTACCAAGATGGGTGAGGAGACAAAGGTTGCCGTGCGCAACATTCGCCGCGATGCAAACGATCTTTGCAAGAAGATGGAGAAGGATGGCGAGATGACCGAGGATGAGAAAAAGGCATCCGAAAAGGCAGTACAGGATCTCACCGACAAATACATCAAGAAAATCGACACCGCCGTTACCGAAAAGCAAGCGGACGTTATGGCGATCTAACTAAAGCAGCACGGGCGGCGGGACGCATTGTTTCCTCCGCCCACTGCTTTATAGAGAGGTTTTTATGCATAATATAGATACATCTGTTGCTATGCCAAAGCACGTTGCCTTTATTATGGACGGCAATGGGCGTTGGGCAAAAAAGCGCGGCATGCCGCGTGAGCATGGGCACCGCTTCGGCGTAAAGGCGTTTCGCGCAGTGCTGGAGCATTGTGACAAAATAGGCCTTGAGGCTGCTACCTTTTATGCGTTTTCCACCGAAAACTGGAAGCGCCCGCGTCGCGAGGTGGATGCCATCTTAAAGCTGATGGATACCTATCTTACGGAGTGCGAGCAAAAGATCGACGAATATGCGTTTCGAATTGTTTTTCTCGGTGACAAGGCGGCATTTGACGAAAAGCGTCGTGCGCGTATGAGCAAATTGGAGGAGAGAACGGTAAACCGTGCGCGTATCCTCAACATCGCGCTCAATTACGGCGGACGGGATGAGATCGTGCATGCCTGTAACCGTTTGATCGCCGCGGGGCGCGATAGTGTTTCCGAAGCGGATATTGCGGGTGCGCTCTATACCGCCGATAGCCCCGAGCTTGATCTCATTGTGCGCACGGGCGGTGATCTGCGTATTTCCAACTTCCTGCTGTGGCAAGCGGCGTATGCCGAGCTGTATTTTACCGATGTGCTGTGGCCCGATTTCGGACCTGCCGAGGTGGATGCCGCCATTGCCGAATTTTCTACAAGAAAGCGCCGTTTTGGCGGTGTATAATCGATTGGAGGTTTTATTTTTAGATGAGAACCCGTATTATAACGGCGGTTGTCGCCATACTTGGCATTGCGCCGTTTTTCTGGTTTGCTGACATCAGAGAGCCGAGCAATCCTTTGACCTATATGTTCCCACTGTTGATCTGCGGTATCGCCTTTGTTTCGGTGTGGGAAATGCTGCATTGCCTGCATCTTGACAAAAATTATGCCATCAGCGTACCGCTTTACATTGCAGCATTGGTTTTTCCGATGCTTGCGCGCGTAATGCACGCCAACATGCGTGAATATGTGCGCATTGCCATGATCACGACGCTTGTGATGGCGATTTATCTCTTTGCCTCTATCGTGTTTCAGTTTGGTAAGGTGGATATGGGCAAGATAGGTCTCATATTTATGACAAGCTTTTATATTATCGGTTCCAATTCCGCCGTTGTGGTTTTGCGTAATATTGATAATGTAGGCAGATTCTTGGTGCTGATCCCGTTTTTGTTTTCCTGGACCACCGATACCTTTGCTTATTTTTGCGGCAGAGCCTTTGGCAAGCACAAGCTGATCGAGGCTGTCAGCCCCAAAAAGACGGTGGAGGGCGCGATCGGCGGCTTTGTGTTCTGTGCACTCACGGCAGTACTGTACGGTTTGATCGTAGGGAAGTGCTTTGACGTTACACCGAATTATCTTGTGCTCGGTCTTGGCGGT
>CAZOWH010000183.1:0-3823 GCA_964583425.1 uncultured Lachnospiraceae bacterium | reverse complement strand
AGGCACATCATAACTTGGCGTAGCCAATCATAACTCTAAACTCGCCGCAGGCGATCATAACTGCGTACCTGCTCTGCGGCAGGTACGCAGTGGCGGGGTTTTTGTTACTTATGCACCTAAAATACCCTTGATAAAGATGTAAATGCCGATCACTACAAGGATCGAGCCGCCGAGGATCGTTGCCTTGCCCGAAAGCCCCGCGCCGAATTTTTTGCCGACAAGCACGCCGCAGGTGCAGATCACGAAGGTAACTGCCGCGATCACAAGGGCAGCAACCAGTGCCTCCCACACGCCGTATTCCGCAATGGTAAAGCCAACGGAAAGGGCATCAATGGCAGTGGCAATGCCCTGCACAAAGAGCGTGATAACGCTGAATTTTGCCACTACGTTCTCGTCATCACACTCGCCCGAGCGACATGCCTTGATCCCCTCCAGCAGCATCTTGCCGCCGATAAAGGTCAGCAGCACCAGTGCGATCCACGGGATAAACTTGCCGAACGCCGTAAATTGCTCGGCAAGCGTGTGCACGCAAAACCAGCCCGTAAAGGGCATCAGCGCCTGAAAGAAGGCAAACGTGCCCGCAATCAAAAACATACGGCGCTTTTTCATGGTGTGGTCGGCAAGACCGTTTGCAAGCGACACCGAGAACGCATCCATCGAAAGCCCCACGCCCAGCAAAATGTTGGTGAAAAAGAAGTTGAAATCCATTGCTTTGCTCCTTATCATAAATTTTGGTAAATAAAAAAACCCAAATGTGGCGCCAAATGCCACACTTGAGTCTCGTAAATTAAAGCATGCCAGGCGCGCATCGCGCCATTGTGTTGACATGCTACGCGGCGTGCCGCGCTTACTACTCCCTCACAGGATACGGTTGGTATTATAGCAAATATATTCCCCCTTGTCAAGGGGAAAATGAAAAAATATCACAAAATTTTACCCATGCGCCTGATGCACGTATTGTCCGGTAGGGGAGTTGTCCTCGGCTATGCCAAGTGCCTCGGTTATGCCAAGTGCCTCGGTTATGCCAAGTGCCTCGGTTATGCCGAGTGTCTCGGCAGCTTCCCCCACCGGGAAAGGCTATGTCAGTGCGAATGCGGCGCATCGTGCGCGTACCCTCACAATGTCATCTGAGGCGATCGACGAAGATTGCGTGGGGATACGCAATGCTTTTCCTAATTTCTAATTCCGCATTCCGCATTTCGCATTTCGCATTTCGCATTTCGCATTCCTCAATAGCTTTTTGCCAGATCGCGGCGGTAGGCAACGGGCGTTCGCCCGGTTTCCTTTTTAAAGATCTTATTAAAATGCGATTGCGAGGAAAAGCCGGTTTCCATGGCGATCTCCAGCATTGATTTTTCACCTGCCATGATCAGCTTTTTCGCCTTTTCCACACGGCGCGAGAGCACGTATTCAAAGGGCGTTTGCCCCGTTTCCTGCCGAAATACCGTGTGCAGATAATTGGGGGAAATGTGCAGCGCCCCCGCAAGCGTTGCGAGTGAGCAATCCTCGCAAAAATGCTCGTTGATGTATTCATACGCCTCGCGCGTCAGTCGGCTGACATGCGCACCCGCAGCGCTTTCGCCCTGCTCCTGCCACAGGCGCATCAAGCGGTAAAGCAGCTCGCAAAATTTTGCATTGATGTGCGGCGTATCCCAGTCTCTTGCGGCAGTGCCGATCGAAAGCGTACCAAGCTTGGTAAACAGTGCCATCAGCTCCTCTATCCGTCCCTCGTCCTCTATGTAAAAGCAGTCAGGGGCTCCCGATAGGATCCTGTCAATTTCGGCGTCCTTGCCCGCCGCCACGCGGATAAAGCTGCATCGCACAGGGAAGTCGCTGTGGCGCACCTGCCCCGGCTTTGCGCAAAGCAGCATGCCGCGGCGACAGGGGTAGCGCTTCTGCTCCACGTAGCTTACCCCCTCATTGTTATGGAATAATTCAAGTTCGAAAAACACCACCGTGCGGTTCTGACTTTTGCTGTCATCACGGCGCAGGATGGTCGAATCAAAAATGCCGCAGTAAATATCGTTGCCGCGCTGTAACATGGTTCTCCTCCAAAAGCGTAAGATTGTGACAAAAAATAGGAAAAATACGCTATATATCCGCAGTATAACAATGATATAATGACAAAGGATACGCTTTTATTATAACCTAACACAGGCGGTTTGTAAAGTGTAATTCGCAAAAAAAGAAAAGAGGGGAATTATGAAAATCACTTGGTTGGGACAAGCGGGTCTGCTTTTTGAGCGTGACGGCATTACGGTCATGATCGATCCGTATCTTTCCAATTCGGTTGTAAAGGTAGAACCGAAAAATTATCGCCGCGTACCCGTGGCGGAGCAGTTCTTTGATGTCACCCCCGACGTGCTGATCTTCACGCACGACCATCTTGACCATTACGATCCCGAAACCGCACCGCGCTTTTTCGCAAAAAACGACAAGCGTATCACGGTTTTGGCGCCCACCACGGCTTGGAATAAGGCACGTGCACATGGAAACGGGCACAATTACGTTGAGTTTCTGCGCCATACCGAATGGACAGAGTACGGCTTTCGCTTTACGGCAGTAAAGGCAGCACATAGCGATCCTTACGCCTTTGGCGTGGTGATCGAGGATCTGGTAGAGAGCAAGACCTACTACGTGACGGGGGATACGCTCTATAACAGTGAGATCTTTGCCGACCTGCCCGAGCGGATCGATGCGGTCTTTTTCCCCATTAACGGTGTGGGAAACAACATGAATATCGAGGATGCCGCACGCTTTGCCGCCAAAACGGGTGCGAAATTTGCGGTTCCGCTCCATTTCGGCATGTTTGACGAGCTTGACCCCACAGGCTTTAAGGCAGAAAACCGTGTCATTCCCACCGTATACGAAGAAATTAAATTAAAATAAAAAGGAGATAAAAGCATGAAGGTAACCGATATTAAGATTTTTCCGGTAGATTGCTTCCGCACCAACTGGATGTTTGTGAAGATCTACACCGATGAGGGTGTAACGGGTGTGGGCGAGGGCACGCTGGAATATAAGGAAAAGGCATTTGAGGGTGCCGTTGAGCATATCAAGGAGTACCTTGTGGGCAAAAACCCCCTCGACGTAGAGAAGCATTTTCACGATATTTATCGCGACGCTTACTGGCGTGGCGGCCCCGTGCTGATGTCCGCGCTCTCGGCTGTTGAAATGGCGCTGTGGGATATTCTCGGCAAGCATCTTGGCGTGCCGGTCTATCAGCTGCTTGGCGGCCGTGTCAACGACAAGGTGCGCATTTACGTAAACGGCTGGTTCTCGGGAGCGAAAACGCCCGAGGAGTTTGGCGAAAAGGCAAAAATTGCCGTGCAGCGCGGTGTCACCGCTATGAAGTGGGATCCGTTTGGCAAGAACTATCTTGAAATTTCCAATAAGGAGCTTGATACGGCACTGCGCTGTGTTGCCGCCGTGCGTGAGGCTGTGGGCAACGAGGTAGACCTTCTTATCGAGGGTCACGGTCGCTTCAACGTGCCCACGGGTATTAAAATTGCCAAGGAGCTGGAGCAGTTCAAGCCCATGCTTTTTGAGGAGCCCGTGCCGCCCGATAACCTCGAGGCACTGAAGGCAGTGCGCGACAAGTCGCCCGTTGCCATTTCGGCAGGTGAGCGTCTTTACACCCTCAAATCCTATAAGGATCTCTTTGAAATGCGCGCGGCAGACTACATCCAGCCCGATATCAGCCACGCGGGCGGTATCATGGAGCTCAAGAAGATCGCCGCCGTGGCAGAGGCATATTACATTCCCTTCGCACCCCACAAACCTTCGCGTCCAGTCGCCACCGCCGAAACCCTGCCGATCGAAG
>CAZOWH010000182.1:0-3861 GCA_964583425.1 uncultured Lachnospiraceae bacterium | reverse complement strand
TACTTACCGCGCGTACCTTCCGCGTGGCGCATTTGTGTGGTGTGCGGGCAGAATATGATTTCGGCGGGATCGGCTACGGGACGGTAGAGGGGGTAGACTATGCGCTTTTGACCGCGCAATTGTTTGCTGTGATGCTGATCGCGGCGCGCGCTGCGCGTGATAAGTATGTTTATCTGAGCGTGGAGCGTGCGGCGGGTACCGCACCCGTGATCTATGCGCGCATGTGTCTTGCGGATGCGACTGATCCGCTGCCCGAGCTTACGAGCCTGCGCCGCACCGCCGCACTGCGCGGCATCACCTTTGAGGCGTTTTTCGATCCCGCGCGGCAGGGCTTGCTGCATTTGCGCTTTTCCTTTTGTTCGACGGAAATATCGGTCCAGCAGCTGCGCGCTTCTCTTGGATTTTGAGCTGCCGCCGCGGCTACAGCCATTGGACCTCGCCTACATAAAAAGCAGCCCCGAGCATGCGCTCGGGGCTGCTTTTTGCTATGGGATCGATTATCTGATAATATCGCTTTCTTCCATCAGGGTGAGAACGGTGCCAACGCCCTGCTTCTCAGCCTTCTCAAGGATCATCTGACCGAGAGCTACATCGGACAGAGCAATGCCGTGCGAGGAGGTGATAACAAATTCATCCTCGCTGGCGCGACCGCATTTCTTGCCGTTGATGATGTCACCGAGGATGAGAAGGTCCTCATCCTTGGGCAACCCGTCGGTGTATTTGCCATCTGCAAGGTACTGCTTCACCAGATTGACGTCGTCGCAAACAAAGCGGTCAGCCCAGTTGTAGGTCTTGCCCTCCCAAGCGGTGCTCTCAAGCGGGATGCCGAGCATGCCCTTGTGCAGCATTTCGGTAAAGATGATGGGCTTGTCGGAGCGTTGGGTAGCGGTGATCAGGATCTGAGAGTTGTCGATCGCCTTTTGACGCTCCTCGTCGTTGCGGATCGGAATAAATTCAACGTCGGGCATCAGAGGCTGCATCTTTTTGAGGTATGCATCAATGGCAGCGTCGTACAGATCGCCGATGTAGATACGCTTCAGCTCGGGGATCACGATCTTCATCAGGCGTGCGTTGGAGCGGCCCTGCTCGCCCGCACCGATGATGGTGATGGTGTTGGTATCCTTTACCTTGCAGTATTTTGCGGTCACGGCTGCAACTGCGGCAGTGCGGATCGCGGTGATCCAACGAGCATCCATGATCGCGGTGATGCCACCGGTCTCACAGTCGTTCATTACCATAATCCCCCAGGTAACAGGGAGCCCCTTTGTGCGGTTCGCGGGATAGCCTGCGATCCATTTCATGCCCTGTGCCTCGTTCTCGCCGCCGATGTATGCAGGCATTGCGTTGATGTAGGTTCCGGGACGGGAGTTGACATGAATCTTAACGGGCAGCTGACAGGTGCCGTTGCTAAACTCTGCCATAACCTTTTCTACGGCATTGATCACATCCTCGTAAGGAATGTTGAGGGAAAGAATGTCCTCTTGGGAAAGGTAGCGGAAAGTGACTTTTGACATGACAATAGGCTCCTTTTATGTAATTGATAATGCTTTTACTGCATTGCGGCAGCACATTTCGTTTTTATTATAAAGTATTGTAAAAAAAAAATCAAGTCTCAAATTGTATGTTTTGCGGAAAATATGCCTTTGATTTTTGGTTATTGTTACCATAAACCACAAATCTCCTCATTTTTACAACACCGGAAAAATGTTTCGGTCTCATTAACATAATCGAAACATTATTTTCATTTTTTGCAAACATCGGTGCGGTAAAATAGATTATTGATAACTTGAAGCGAGGGCATCTATGATAGAAAAGGAATTTTACCGCATGATATGGGATATCGTCAAAACACGGGAGTTCCGCGGCATGAAGCAGTATAAGCATCATATCAAGGGCAGCGTGTATGACCACTCCATCAAGGTTGCGTATTTGTGCTACCGACACCACAAAAAGCACGGTACGGGTATCGATATCGGCGAGTTTGTGCGCGGTGCACTGCTGCATGATTTTTACTTATACGATTGGCATGACATGCTACCGGGGCATCGCCTGCATATTTTCACACATCCGAAATATGCACTGCGCAATGCGATCAAGCATTATCCCGATCTTACCCAATGCCAGCAGAATATGATAAAGCGGCATATGTTTCCCCTCACCCCCGTGCCGCCGAAAACACGCGTGGGCTGGCTGGTGTGCTATTATGATAAGCTTGCCGCCCTCAGTGATTATTTCGGAAAAAGCAAATGGAAAAGCAGAAAAGAAGCTGTCGGCTGTGTTTGAGCGCAGGCGACAGCTTCTTTATAAAGATATTGATAAAATTTAAAAAAGGTATTGACAAATGCGCGGCAAAGTGGTATGATATGTTTGCTTTAACGCAGTAAAGCGGTGAAGCGAACAAAAAACAGAAATTGGAGAACATTGACATGAAAAAGATTTTAGCACTTGTACTTGCTGCCCTGATGCTGGCAACCGTATGTGTTTCCTTTGCCTCCTGCACCAAGGATCCCTATAAGGATCTGATGATCGTTGACCTTGGTCTTGAGCGCGAATACTTCGGTATTGCGTTCCGTTCCGGCTCCGACATGACCCGCAAGGTTGAGGATATTACCCTGCAGCTGATCAAGGACGGCAAGCTTGCCGAGCTTTCTACCACATATGAGGTTGGCGCGATGGGCGAGGCGGATTACGTACCTGCTGCCGCTGCCAATGCCGATAGCGGTGACTGGGCTTACATCCAGCAAAAGGGCACTCTTGTGATCGGTATTACCGACTATAAGCCCATGGATTACCGTGATGCAAGCGGCACTTGGGTAGGCTTTGATGCCGATTATGCACGCGCAGTTTGCGAAAAGCTGGGTGTTACCGCGGTGTTTAAGGAGATCGAGTGGGAAAACAAGCTGATCTCGCTTGAGGCTAAGGAGATCGACTGCATTTGGAATGGTATGACCATTAACGATGCGATCGAGAATGCAGCCGATTGCACTGTTCCTTATATGTACAACACGCAGGTGGCTGTGATCAACAAGAAGAATGCCGAGAAGTATAAGGATATCGCAAGCCTTGCAGGTGCATCCCTTGCAGCTGAGGGCGGCTCCGCAGGCGAGAAGGTGATTACCGGCAACGCAAACCTTGCAGGGGGTCTCAAGAGCGTTACCGCACAGACCGATGCACTTTTGGAGGTTCTTTCCGGTGCCTCCGATGCGGCAATCGTTGACTTGACCCTGGCAAAAGCGCTGATCAAATAATTAAAAATAAAGCATGTATTGCTCGGGGCGCCTCGGCGCCCCGAGTGTTCTGTGTTTATGTGAGGATTTTTTAAATGGATTTTTTATCGGTTACGCTTGATCTGCTTGTGGGCTTTGGCGAAACGCTGAAGATCTTTTTGGTCACGCTGGCAATGTCGTTGCCCATCGGTTTGATCATTTCCTTTGGCTCTATGTCAAAATTTAAGCCGCTGTCGGCGCTGACCCGTGCGGTTGTGTGGGTGGTGCGCGGCACGCCCCTGATGCTGCAGCTGATCGTGGTATATTACGGCCCCGGTCTTATCTTTGGGCAAATGCTTTTCAGCTCGCATCTGGCGACCTACATCACCTTTACCATCAATTATTCCTGCTATTTTTCCGAGATCTACCGCGGCGGCATTGAGTCGATCACGCAGGGGCAGTACGAGGCAGGGCAGGTGCTGGGCATGACACGCAGCGAGACCTTTTTTAAGGTGATATTGCTGCAGGTCATTAAGCGCATTATGGCGCCCATGTCCAACGAGATCATCACATTGGTAAAGGATACATCGCTCGCGCGTATCATCACCTATTACGAGCTGATCTATTTCGCGCAGCGTTACATCAAAAACGGCGG